>CAZQIC010000012.1:0-55848 GCA_964593555.1 uncultured Bacteroidia bacterium
ATACGATTTTATTAGATTGTTTTTAACATTCTATTTTTAGAACTCCCCTTAAGTACAATAATGGAAAGTCCAAATATGTCAATCGAAGAAATAATGAAATTATTGCCGAATCAAAATCCCAACAATAGCTAAATGCAAGCTGGTAGCTTTCGTAAGCTACTGATTCATAATAACAAAAAGGTAATGCCTAAAAAGCTGACTATCATTCGGTTAAAATTCGTACTTTTCTACCTCAATTCATAGAACTAGGCAAACAAATAATTCTTAATGGCTAAAGTACCTAAATACATTCCCGACACCCCACATGGAGACGATTTCTTTAAAATTCATTCTCAAATGGCGGAGATGCTACAAAAAACAATTGTAGCGGAGGATGTTTCGAAAAATTCTTTTACATTAGGATTATTAGGATCATGGGGCAGCGGTAAAAGCTTAACTGTTGGTAAGCTTAGAGAAAGAATTTCTTCCAATCAAAATATTTTATTTATTGAGTTTGATGTTTGGAAATATGTTGACACATCTTTGTACAGGAGTATATTAATTGATTTTGAAAAAGATTTAAGGATTAAAGCTGAAACAGGATTAGTTCCTGAATCCTATAAAATTGGGATTAAGACCACAGAAGGAAAGAATTTACATGAGATCCTTTATAAAAGCACACAGACGGTCACCCCGGAGATAAAACATCCTGAAGATTGGCTTAGCAAAAAAATTGAACACTGGGAAAAATCAACTAAAGGGAAGTTTGCAAGCTTTTTCACGTTAAGAATTGCAAATACTTTTCGGATAATTGGTAAATATTTAATTTCCAGAAGTGAGCTATTTTATTTTCTTTTACTCACGATTGCTTTGTTCTCTTTTCTATACTATTATAAAAGTAATATTTCATATTATCTACCTTTTTTAAGAGATTCCTATTTAAAACCGGTATTAAAATTTTTATTGTTTACAGTATTTGGATTTTCAGCGATTGAGTTATTTAAAGAATCATTCAAAGATTTATTTAAAGAGCTTTTGCCAAAAACGAATAATAATATTATTATCACCTCCCCACCCACTTTTGCTCAAGATCAATTTGAGGGTATTTTCAAAGGAGTAGTTGGGGAGCTTTCAGATAACGGAAATAAAAAAATAGTTATTGTTTTTGATAACATTGATCGATGTGAATCCAATGTTACGATTCAAATTTTAACCGGACTCAAAACATTTTTAGATCAAAAAAATTGTTTTTACTTAATCCCTTGTGATGATTTAAGAATCAAGAGACATCTGACTAAAACAAAAAGAGCCGAAGATGACTACTTAGATAAAATATTCCAAGCATATATTAGAATTCCATTAATAGAAGGTGATGATAAAATAACATTTATTGAAAAATGTATTGAACTTGCCGACTTCGAGTTGATAAAAAAAGATGAGCTAAAAATAAGTCAGATATTAACACTTGCATACAAAGCTGAAACGCCAAGACAGATTAAAAGATTTTTTAATGATTTTATTTCATATTACCGTTTAGCTGAAATAGTTGATCCAAATAAGGAAATGCTATTAAAGGATATCGCATTTTTCACTTTTATGATTGCTATCAAGCAAAAGTGGTCTGAAATTGAAAATGTAATTTTAGAAAATCCGAATTTTTTCAAAGAATTAGACAGCTATAATAACAAGCCTGAAATTGTACCAAAAGAATGTTATCAATTTATTGAAATATGTGTTAGCTGGATAGACCATACGGTTGATCCTGCCAATTTTATTTATCTCAAAAAATCACAGAATTCAAGCAATCAAGTTCAACGAATTTTTATTGATGATTTTAATGAGTTTAAAATTACAGCTCCATTAATTCAACAAATTGAGAAATATCTGCGAGCCCTAAAAACTTCAAGCAGGTCTATTCTATTTGAATCAGGAATTGAAAGATTTAAAGACATAATAGAATCGAAAAGTAACGAAATTGAAGAACATTTGTTTCCAGAAATACTTAAGGTTTATTTTGGAGTAGTAATGCTACATGATTCTTCTGAAGCTGAAAACAAGAAACAATCATTTTTTCTATCCCACTCTTCTTTTATAGCAAAACACATCGAAAAAATAAAATCTTTGGATGTAAATCTAATTCCCGCTATTGAACGAAAGGTCTGCGAATTAATCAGGAAAACTGGAACATCTGAGGACATACTTAAATTATACAACTCTTTAAAAGATCAATTTGATATCAATAATGTAAAATTGATTTTCGATAAAATAACTTATGATGAATTTATAAGACTCCAACAATTAGCAATAAACACCAATAAGGAAAAGTTGATCACTCTTCTAACACCTAATACAATTGAAGCTATTGCAAACGGATTAATTTTTAATAAGGAAGAGAATTTATTTATTCAGTTAATGGATTATTTAGAGGATTTAGAGGAATTAAACCCAACGAAATTAATTATTAGCAATAAGGTAAGCACACTATTTGGACAAATACATACTCAGCCAACTGTTCACCCATATGATAATTTTATCTTACAAGCATTGTCTACATTAAAAAAGACGGATTGGTCAGATACAGATAGAAATAATTTTAATTCATACTTAAGCGCACGATTACAGCAATTCTTTCCGCAAGGACAAAATGATCCCGCTATAAATTATTGCATAGAGGGGATTCGGAATGGGATACCAATAATACAGGATTACTTTGTCGCTAACGGTCAGTCAAATCTTAATGCACAAAACATATTCTTGCCTTTTATAGAAAGAATAAACGAGCCTGTTTTAAAAATAGCAATCCTTGACCCTCCTCTCAGAGAAAATATATTGAGAATTTCTACAGCTTATAACCTGCAAGGCAAAGTATTAGAAAAATTAAATTTTGAATTCGTTCAGCAAAATCTTGATTTGTTGATTTATAATAATCCTAACTGGTTATTGGAGATGTTAAAACAGCACGAACTTCGATCAACACAAGTAGCTGACCCACTCTTATTGGATGCTTTTGAAAAAAATGTAATTAACAAATACATTACAACAATCCCTGAATTAATTTATAGTCAACATGTAGCTGTATTAGGGCAAATAAAAAACGTGAAGAATAAAAATTATTTTTTAGAGAAAGCGGTAGAACACTTCCGAGGAAGCCCGGTTGCGCATGCGACACAAATTTCATTTTTAATAAATTCAATAAATAATGATCATGAAAATGTAATCTCGAAAATTTATAGCAATTCTAAAATACAATTACTCGAAATTGATAATCATGAACTTTTTAAAGGCTTAACAGCCAAGCTAACAGGGCGTGACAGAGAAGATTACTTGGAAAGGATATTTATTAAGGTAACCTCAGATTTGAAAACACCGGGACAGCCTAAAGTGATTCTTCAAAATTTAAGTAATACCATTTCCTCACAGGATCTCCAAGATAAACAAAGAATTGTTGTTGATTTAATTAAAGAACTATTTGAACCAAGTAGAGATGAGGCTGACATTCGGATTGGAATGGAACTTTTAAAGAGTTTAAAAAATGGAAACAGAAACAGGAATTTGGGTGTAGACGATAGTATTAAGAAGCTTTTGGATGTTGAAAATAAACCGGAAGCCTTAAAAAATGAATTAAAAGAATTAATGTAAAAAAGTTGTATATAATAATTTATTAAGAAGAATTAACGATGTCAGAAGACCAAAAAAAAGTATTAGAACAACAGCTTTGGAATATAGCCAATACCCTACGAGGTAAAATGAATGCGGATGAATTTCGGGATTACATTTTGGGCTTTATTTTTTACAAATATTTGAGCGAGAAAATGGAACTTTTCGCAAATGGAATTTTGAAGCAAGACAAAATTAAGTTTCGTGAAATAAATCCAAAAGTTGCAAAAGCAAAGGAATTATTAGAAGCAATCAAAGATGAAGCATTAGAAAAATTAGGTTATTTTCTAAAACCCGAAGAGCTATTTAGCGAAGTTGCAAAACGTGGTAATGGCGACAATGAAGATGTAGATGCTTTTGACGAAAGTAAAACCAATTTCATTTTAGAAGATTTACAAAAAATTTTAACAAATATCCAATTAAGTACAATGGGTACTGATAGCGAAGAGGACTTTGACAACCTCTTTGAAGATATGGATTTGAATAGTAGCAAACTTGGTAAAACACCCGAAGCAAGAAATGTAATTATTGCTAAAGTGTTAGCGCATCTCGACAAAATTGATTTTAAATTAGAAGATACAGAACTTGATGTATTAGGTGATGCTTACGAATATCTTATTGGACAATTTGCAAGTGGTGCAGGAAAAAAAGCAGGAGAATTTTATACGCCTCAGGAAGTAAGTACAGTATTAGCGAGGATAGTAACCATTGGTAAAACAAAGCTTAAATCAGCTTATGATGCAACCTGTGGAAGTGGCTCACTACTTTTAAGAATAGCAAGACACGTTAAAGAGGTTAGTAATTTTTATGGTCAAGAAATGAACCGTACTACTTATAACCTTTGTCGAATGAATATGATATTGCACGGAGTGCATTACCGTAAGTTTGATATTAAACAAGAAGATACATTAGAGCATCCACAGCATTTAGGTAAAACTTTTGAAGCCATAGTTGCTAATCCTCCATTCTCCGCTAAATGGAGTGCAAACCCTTTGTTTACAAGTGATGACCGCTTTAGCCAATATGGAAAATTAGCTCCAAGTAGCAAAGCCGATTTTGCTTTTGTGCAACACATGATACACCATTTGGCTGAAAACGGCACAATGGCAATTGTATTGCCACACGGAGTTTTGTTTAGAGGTGGTGCAGAGCAACATATCCGTAAATACCTAATTGAAAATAAAAACTTTTTAGATGCAGTAATTGGCTTACCATCAAATATTTTTTACGGAACAAGTATTCCCACTTGTATAATGGTATTTAAAAAATGCAGAGAAAACCCTAATGATGTTTTATTTATTGATGCCAGTCAGCATTTTGAAAAAGTAAAAACACAAAATGTTTTACGTGAAAGCGATATTGATAAAATTATTGAAACCTATCGCAACAGAACCGAAGAAGATAAATACAGTAAGAAAGTTAGTTTAAAACTTATCGCCAGTAATGAATACAATCTAAATATACCACGGTATGTGGATACCTTTGAAGCAGAAGAGAGTATTGATATTAATGCAGTAGCCAAAAAATTAAAAGCATTGGATAAGGAGATTAATAATGCTGATGAGGCTATTGGGGTGTTTTGTAAGGAATTAGGTATTTCAACTCCTTTTTAAAATAACTGAATTCTTAACATTAAAAAATGAAAGATAAAAAAACAACTATAAATGTGCAAGGCACAGCTATAACCATACTTTCTCAAAAGGAAAATGATTACATATCGCTAACCGATATGGTAAAAAACTTTGATGGAGGCAGTGCATTAATTGAAAACTGGCTAAAAAATAAGGACACAGTTCTGTTTTTAGGTATTTGGGAACAAATCAATAATACAGATTTTAATTCCCTCGAATTCGAGGGAATTAAAAATGAAGCTGGCAGAAACAGCTTTTACTTATCTGCAAAAAAATGGATTGAAACCACCAATGGTAAAGGGCTAATTGCCAGTGCAGGAAGGTATGGCGGCACTTATGCCCACAAAGATATTGCTTTTGAATTTGGTTCGTGGTTAAGCCCTGAATTTAAACTCTACCTTATCAAAGAATTTCAACGACTTAAAGAAGATGAAAACAAACGCTTGTCTTTAAATTGGAATCTTAGCCGAGTGCTTTCCAAAATAAATTACCGGATACATACTGATGCTATTAAAGAAACCATTATTCCTGAAAATGTTACAAAAGAACAAGCCAGTCTTATTTATGCCAACGAAGCCGATGTGCTAAACGTGGCACTATTTGGCAAAACTGCCAAGCAATGGAGAGATGCCAACCCAACAGCCGAAGGCAATATTAGAGACCAAGCAACCATTGAACAACTATTGGTGTTGGCAAATATAGAAAGTATGAATGCCGAGTTTATAAGAATGGAGTTGACACAACCCCAACGACTGCTGAAACTAAACCAAATTGCCATTACTCAACTAAAATCGCTTACGCAAAACCCTAACCTAAAACAACTTAAATAATGGGAAAACAAACGAATGTTCCAGTATTGCGGTTTCCTGAATTTAAAGGGGAATGGGAAAGAACACCACTATTTAAAATAGCAGAAGATGGCTTTAGCAATGGGGCATTTAACGATCCCAAAAAAGTGGGTAGTGGATACCGAATAATAAATGTAAAGGATATGTATGTCGATGGAACAATAAATGTAGATGTGCTTACAAGAGTAGCAATAGATCAAAGTGAATTTTTAAAAAATCGTGTAGAATATGGAGACATTTTTTTTACAAGATCCTCGATAGTTAAGGAGGGTATTGCTCATTCCAATGTTAATCTGTGCAATGCAGATGATTTAACTTTTGATGGACATTTGATAAGAATGCGACCTAAAAAAAAGGAATTTGACCCTGTTTTTTTGTACTACAATTTTGCAACTCCAAAAGCAAGACTGCAATTTGTTAAAAGGGGAAAAACAACTACAATGACAACAATTGGGCAAAATGATATTGCAACGGTTGAAATAGATTACCCAACTCTTATCGAGCAAACTAAAATAGCAAATTTCATAACAGCAGTAGATACAAAACTGCATGCCTTACAAAAAAAGAAAAACCTTTTGGAGCATTACAAAAAGGGCATAATGCAAAAACTGTTTTCACAAGAGTTGAGATTTAAAGATGAAAAGGGAAAGGATTTTCCTGACTGGAAAAAAAAGAATGGAAATTTAATTTTTGAAAGCATTTCAGATAAAAATCATAATTCGGATTTGCCAATATTAGCAATTACACAAGAACATGGTGCAATTCCAAGAGATTTAATTGATTATTCAGTATCTGTGACAGATAAAAGTATTGAAAGCTATAAAGTTGTTCAAGTAGGAGATTACATAATTAGTTTAAGATCATTTCAAGGCGGTATTGAGTATTCGGATTATAAAGGGATATGTAGCCCTGCATACATAATATTACGACCGACCATTCCAATTAATAATATGTTTTTTAAACGCTATTTCAAAACGGGAAATTATATTAAAGAATTACAGAAGAATTTAGAAGGTATCAGAGATGGGAAAATGATTAGTTATAAATATTTCTCTGATATTAAATTACCATATCCCACAATAGAAGAACAAACCAAAATTGCAAATTTTCTATCTGCCATTGATGATAAAATAAATCATTGCCAAACACAAATAAAAAATACAGGACAATACAAAAAGGGATTATTACAAAATATGTTTATTTAATGTCTAAACAGTCAGAACAAATATTAGAAGAACAATTAATTGCACAACTACAAAAGTTGGGCTATGGTTATAGTTTAATCAATAGTGAGAAAGATTTATTGATTAATTTAAAATCACAATTAGAGAAACATAATAACATCACTTTCTCTACAACTGAATTTGAAAGGGTACTAAATTTACTAAGCAAGGGTTCTGTATTTGAAAAAGGAAAAACGCTAAGGCAGAAACAACACGTTGTTAGAGATAATGGCGACAATTTGTATTTTGAATTTCTAAATACTGAGCATTGGTGTCAAAATCAATACCAGGTTACCAATCAAGTTAATCAAGAGGGTAAATATAAAAACCGATATGATGTAACTATTCTTATTAATGGTTTGCCATTGGTACAAATAGAACTTAAACGGAGAGGCTTAGAGCTTAAAGAAGCATTTAATCAAATTAACCGCTATCAAAGGCATTCGTTTGGTGCTAACTCAGCGTTGTTTCAGTACGTGCAAATTTTCATTATCAGTAATGGAGTAAATACAAAGTATTATGCCAATAACCGCAATCAAAGTTTTAAACAAACTTTTTATTGGACAGATGAACAAAATAAACGCCTTACCAATATTGTAAATGGTTTTACTGATGCTTTCTTAGAGCCTTGTCATATCAGTAAAATGATATGCAAATACATTGTGCTTAACGAAGCCTATAAAATTCCGATGGTGCTTCGTCCTTACCAATTTTATGCAGTAGAAGCCTTAATTGAAAGAGTAAAAAACTCTACGAAAAACGGCTATATATGGCATACCACAGGTTCAGGAAAAACGTTGACGAGTTTTAAAGCCAGTCAAATTTTAATGAATTTGCCCCAAGTTCATAAAGTAGTTTTTGTGGTGGACAGAAAAGATTTAGATTATCAAACAACAAAAGAATTTAACAGCTTTAGTGATGGTTGTATTGATGGCACAGACAATACAAGTAATTTGGTAAAACAGTTTATTGGTACTTATGTAGATAAAAAAGGAGAAGCTAAAAATTCTAAGCTCATTGTAACTACTATTCAAAAGCTAAACACAGCCATTAGCAAATTGAAGTATGAAAGTAAAATGTCTGAATTAAAAGACAAACGTGTCATATTCATTTTTGATGAGTGCCACCGTAGTCAGTTTGGCGAAACACACAAACGTATAAAGGAGTTTTTCAATAATAGCCAAATGTTTGGGTTTACCGGTACGCCCATTTTTGCAGATAACTCCAACAAAAATGAATTAGGAAAACGAACTACCAAAGATTTATTTGAAGACTGTTTGCATAAATATGTAATTACAGATGCGATAAAAGATGAGAATGTTTTAAAATTCTCAGTTGAATATGTAGGTAGATATAAACACAAGGACGGAAGAGAAACCAACATTGATATTGAAGTAGAAGACATTGACACAAAGGAGTTAATGGAAGATGGAGCAAGGTTGGAAAAAATCACCGATTACATTATTGCACATCATAATCGTAAAACACATAGTCGAGAATTTACCGCAATGTTTTGTATCAACAATGTTAAAACACTTACAAAATATTACGACTTATTTAAAAAGAAAAAACTTGAAGGCAACCATAATTTAAACATTGCCACCATTTTCAGCTATACAGCTAATGAAGACGATGCAGATGCCAATGGATTTTTACCTGAAGAAGTTTCGGTTGTAGAAGAACCAAAAGCATTATATGGTTTACAAGCGCACAGTCGTGAGAAATTGGATGAGTATATTGAAGATTACAACAAACTTTTTGATACAAAATACAGCACAAAAGACAGCGAAAGTTTTTACAATTATTACAACGATATTTCTAAAAAAGTAAAGGAACGTAAAATTGATGTGTTGTTGGTTGTGAATATGTTTTTGACTGGTTTTGATAGCCCTACATTAAACACAATGTACGTTGATAAAAACTTGAAGTATCACGGGCTTATTCAGGCTTATTCAAGAACCAACCGTATTTTAAACGAACAAAAATCGCAAGGTAACATTGTAGTTTTCCGAAATCTAAAAAATCGCACGGACGAAGCTATTACTTTGTTTAGTAATAAAGAAGCTATTGAGGTTATCATAATGAAACCTTATGAAGACTACACAGCAAAATTTGACGAAGCCTTTGATAAGTTGTTAGAATTAACACCGACAACCGATAGTGTAAATGATTTAGAAACCGAAGATGACGAATTAAATTTTATTAAGGCATTCAGGGATTTGATGAGAATAAAAAATATTCTCTCAGCATTTTCCGACTTCAAATGGGCAGATTTAGCAATGTCTGAACAACTTTTTGAAGATTACAAAAGCAAGTATCTTGATTTATATGATAAAGTAAAAAACAACCACCAAAAAGAAAAAGTTTCTATTTTGGAAGATGTTGATTTTGAATTAGAGTTAATACATCGGGACGACATTAATGTTGCATACATTATTCAGCTCTTAATCAAACTGAAAGCACAAACGCAAAAGGACACGACTAAAGCCGAACAAGAAATTTTCAACCTATTGGGTACAGAAGCTACTCTACGAAGCAAACGAGAACTTATAGAGAAATTTATTCAGGAAAATTTACCAGTCATTGCCGATACGGATGACATTCAACCGGAATTTGAAAAATATTGGAATGAAGAACAACAAAAAGCATTTCAGAAATTAGTAACCGAAGAAAATCTATCAGCAGAAAAAGCCGAAAAGCTCATTGAAGACTATCTATTTGCAGAAAGAGAACCGTTAAGAGATGAAGTATTAGAGCTTATTGAAGGTAGTAAACCAACCGTTTTGGAACGTAAAAAAACGGGAGATAGAATTTTGAAAAAAATATTGAATTTTGTAGAAACCTTTATAAATGGAATGTCTGGAAATTAGTTTGTGAAATTATGGCTGTAAACTGGGTAAAGACATTTAATCGTTTATTTTCAATTATAAACACTCAGGGAGATACTTATTACAGTGGCTCTCGGTTTCTTGATGTTCTGAGAGAAACAGATGCCGATACTCCATCCTACCAACAATTAATTGCAATTAGAAATCAAGAAAATAAAAGCACTTCACGAAAAGATTATTATTATGATTTGATCCAAGCACTTACAGATGCTGAGAGAACGGAGGTCTATAATAATTTTATAGGTCGGCTTGAAGCAATTGTCCCTGACAAAATTGAAGGATTAAAGGAGTTTCTCTTAGAAGATGTACAAGGTCCAGTTGCTCTTATCCCTGCTGAAGTGTGGAGTGCTGATAGATTAACTGCCTACCTCGAAGAAATGGACACTACCATTGTTCAGCAAAATTATAATCAAACGCTAACCTTAGCTTATACTTGTTTGGAAGGTTTCTACAAGGCATTTATTAGATCTAAAATTCCTGCGCAAATTGAATTAACTGAGTTAATTCTCATGTCAGTTGCAATTAGGAATCATATTAGAAATCATTTAAATGCAGCCGGAATTCCTTATCCTGAACAAATGATCACCCTAATTTCAACAGTAACAAATGCTATTTGTAATTCTCGCAATCATTTTAGTAATTCACATTTTGCAGATGAATCAGATAAATGGCTTGCAGAATTGGCGAGGGATCAGGCAAATTCAATTGTACGATTACTTCTTAAGTTTATTTAATAATTACCTGAATATCAACAATATATAAATTTGTTGAATAATTTTATGCAATTTATTTTGCAATTATACAAAATACTTTTACTTTTGGTATGCAATTGAACCGAAAGCATAAGAAAGATGACGACTACCAAATTAAATCCTAAAATGTTAACCGTTGCTCGTGAAAGTAGAGGTCTAACTCAAATCGAATTAGCAGAAAAATTAAATCTATCTCCATCAAACATTAGTAGAATGGAACAGGATTTTATTGAAATAACACCTGTTAATTTTAATGCGATTGTAGGAACATTAAATTACCCGGAAGAGTTCTTTTATCAAGAAGGCGAAACGCTCCCACCTGCCCTTGCGTTACGCAAGCGCAATATTGTAGCGCAGAAGATTATGCTGCCAGTTGAAGCACAAGTAAACATCTATCGTTTAAACGTAGAAAAGCTTTTAAAAGCGACCAGTTATCCTGAGATTGATTTACCTGTGTTGGATATTGAAAAGTTAGGATCGCCTGCCGAAGCTGCTCGCAAACTACGTAAGCTTTGGAAAATTGAAAAGGGAGTGATTAATAATTTCACGCAAGTATTAGAAGAGAACGGACTATTCGTAATCAATTTTGACTTTAATACAGAACGTGTAGATGGGATGAGCATTTTAGCGGATAGTAAATTTCCGGTAGTATTTTCAAATAAAAGAAGTTTAGGTGATCGCCAACGATTCACTTTAGCGTATGAGTTGGGGCATTTAGTAATGCACTTACAAACTAATCCTTCTTTTACAAGAGACATTAGTCATGAGGCAAATGAGTTTGCTGCTGAATTCTTAATGCCGGAGAAAGACATCAAAGGAGATTTCAAAGATGGTGTTACATTAAACATCTTAGCGGATTTAAAACGCAAATGGAAACTATCTATGCAAGCCTTGTTATACAGAGCAAACGATATCGGTGTAATTACCGATAATCAAAAAAGGTATTTGATAAATCAATTTAACTCGATGAACATTCGCAGAAGAGAACCTGCGGAGTTGGATGTCCCAAGAGAAAATCCAATAAAGTTGAGAGATATGATTACCAACTACAAGCACAAACAGAAACTAAATGTAAAGCAACTCGCTTTGTTTTTCAATTCAAACGAGGAGGAGTTTTTGGAAAAATATTCGTAGATAAAAAAAGTATTAATTTTTAGAAGAGAGGTAGAGACATGGGAATCACGACAGACAAATTCGAAGTAAAGGCTTCCACAAAAAAGGAGATGGCAGCAATCTACGGTGTATCCGTAAGAACATTCAACAGTTGGGTAAAACCATTTGAAGAAAAAGTAGGAGAAAAAAGAGGTCGCTATTATACAGTGAACCAAGTTTTAATTATTGTAGAAGTTTTAGGGCTTCCCGGAGTGATGAATTAGCAGTTACATTTTATTTTCTCGAAATATATTTTGATTGGTGACCTGATTGGTCACCTTTTACTTTTTAATTAAGTTCCCCCGAAGTCCCCCCGGAATAAATCCTCAATAAACCCCATAAAACCCCCGAATAAATGCAAAAGCATCTTAAACATCCCGGAATGTCCCCCGAATCATCCCCAATAAATCCCCAAATAATTTCAGAATAAAACTTCTGAAATTTTCTTAAAACATCTCAACACAACTTTTTTTTATTGCAAAAAATTGCACTTAGGTGCGCTTGCGTGCGCATACAATTACTTAGGTGCGCCTTGCTTTAAAATTTCGCTATCATCTTCAAAATTTTGCTATCGTCTTTAATTTTTTGCGCTTAGATGCGTATTTGGGAAAGTGCCTACAACCGCTGTCGCACCTTTGTATCGTCAATAACAACGACTAAAAAAAGTAATCACTAAAACCTAAATAAAATGACAGCAATTAGAAAAATCAAAACAGTAACGTCACACTTAAGAGTAATAAAAGGTGGCAAATCAAATCCAAAAAACAACACCGTAGAGAACACTTGGATTTTTATTCACGCAGCATTATGGAACAATAATGAGTTCGCTTATAAAGAACAAACTCAGTTTGAAAACCTGCTCGAAGAACATTACAACAACTTTAAAAAACCAACAAAAGTTTTTGAAGAAATTATCGAGCGTGTGTGTTTAGCGAAACGCTATGTAAACAGAAAACGTGGTCGTTATTTATCAAAACCAATCGATTGGTTAAACATCAGTTACCACAAAGGTTTATCAGGAACAGAAGGATGGTATCAAGAAGTTTGTTTGCAACGCATATCAGTTCCTGAATACAATAAAGGAATAACACTTCTTGCAAAAGCAATCACAAAATACTTGCAAGAGCCAACCATCAAAACTATTGTAACCTACCGCAAAAAATTAATTGCACAAAAACAATTCGACCTATTACAAATTTTCAATAACAGTATCATCAATTTTCAAATCAACAATTAATAAATAAAACTATGCAACAATCAGAAAAAAAATCAATTGAAGTAAGACCGTACATGCCGGGTGAATTAGCAAGGCTGTATAAAGTAAGTCATCCAACTGTTCTGAAATGGATCAAAGGAATTGGGGAGAAGCTTGGTAAACGTAATGGTCAATACTATTCGGTTAAACAAGTAGAGATGATTTTTGAAGAATTAGGATTACCGAAAACAATCTACTACTAAAAACAAATCGAAACGTCACAAAACAAATCAAAACGATTTGATACACGACCGAAAAGAAGGAAAGCACCCAAAGCAGTTGATACACCTTTGTACCGTGATGGATGAATTACTAATAAAAAAACAAAAAACGATGTCAGAAATTAAACACTCAGGATTAACAGATGGAACAGGAAGTATGCTTCTTACCGCCAGCATACTGTTCGCAAACATAGACTACTCAAGTTTGATGGACTATGCAATTAAAGCTTTTTTAGGCGGTGCAATTTGGATGGCTTTTAAAATAGGCGGAGAATATTTTAGCAACAAGATCAAAAAAAAGTAAATGGCAAGCATTAAAAAAATACTGTTAGGCTTAGGCATAGGAGGAGGCGTTGTAGCAGGGGGAGCATATCTGTGGAGATTAAATAAGACCTCGGTGAACTTGGAAGTAATTCCAACAGTTAAGCTGCACAAGTTGGATTTGCAAGGATTGGTGTTAAGAGTTGATGTGACGTTGAAAAATCCAACTCGCACGAGTTTAAAACTCAAGTTCCCTTTTATCAAATTACTGATTAAGGGAAGCAGCATCGGAAGCTCGCAAGCGGTCAATCAGGACATCGCACTTCCGGCTTTCGGTGAGGCAAAGTTCGAAGCGATAATGATTCGCATCTCCATGTTCAGCCTCCTCTCTACTGCCAAAGGCTTGTTGCAAGCGGTGCAACAAGGAGCAGCCTTTAAGATTGGTGTAACCACCATGACAACAATTGATTTGGGAATTAAAAAAGTTCCTTATGAGAAAACAGATGACGTACAATTAATCGGAGCGTAAAATGGAAGCAACAAAAAAAAGGAAGATTAAAAGCGGAGAACAATACAACCACTTGTTTCCAAAACCATTGTTCCTTGATCCAACGATTAAAAAAGGTGCAACGGTAAATGACACCGTCCGATTTATTCCACAAGTAGTGCGAGAAACTTTGTTTCAAACTGCAAAGTTAGCACCACTTCTAAAAGGAAAGAACGTGTACGAAACCTGTAAAAACATTTGGGATTTTGTTTATACCCACATCGCTTACAAAAAAGATGAAGAAGGCAAAGAACAAATCAGAAGTCCGGCAAGAGGCTGGCACGATAGGTTTCACGGAATAGATTGCGATTGTTACACGGTGTTTATCAGCAGCATATTGAGCAACTTAAAAATAAAGCACAAACTGCGAATCACAAAATACAAACAAGATCACTTTCAGCATATCTATCCGATAGTGCCGACAACAGGAGGAAATTACATCACGGTCGATTGTGTGGTAGACCAATTCAATTATGAAGAACCATACTCAGAAAAAAAAGACACAAACATGGAATTAGAATATTTAAATGGCGTACCCAGCACAAACAATGTAGATGTGCAAGACCTAATGGGATGGGAAGAGTTAGATGGAGGCGATCTCGGTAAAATAAAACTCTTCAAAAAAATGAGTCAGCCACCCGGTAGTGAAGGAGATACTTCAAAAAAAGGAAGATTTAAAACACTTTTACACAAAGGACTTCACGCTACCAATAGATTTAATCCTGCAACAGCATTAATCCGAACAGGAGTTTTAATCAGTATGAAACTTAATCTTTTCAAAGTAGCTCAACGCTTAAAGTTCGCATACCTCACGGAGGAAAAAGCAAAACAAAAAGAAGTTGATATGAGCAAGCTCAACAGATTAAGAAAAGTAAAAGAAAAGTTGGAGAAAATATTTTATGATGCCGGAGGTAAACCCGAAAATTTAAAAAAAGCAATTCTTACTGGCAAAGGAAATAAAAATAATGAAGTAAGTGGATTGGGCTACATCGTAGATGATATGACCGGCTTTGATGAAAACACTCCAACAAGTGATTTACTTGGAAACGATATGTTTCAGGATGAAGGCTTGAATGGATTTGGAGAACTCGGATCTGCAACAGCCACCGCAGCCTCAGTAACAGCAGCAACAGGAATCATCGGAGCAATTGCCGGATTACTGAAAGGAATCGGAAACATCTTTCCAAAGAAAAACAAAGAGGGAAAAGCTTTTGAAAATACTGAATCTAAAGAAGGAGATGGAACATCTGCTGAAGAAGTATCTAAAGGAGCAGCAAATCTAAGAATCACAAATAGCGATACTGGAGAGTCAACGACAACCACAAGCAGTTCAGGAGATAGCGGTGGAGATTCGGGATCGGGCGGTGATAAACCAGTTGGCTTTTGGGATAAGAATAAAAAGTGGCTAAAACCAACTGCCATAGGGGTAACAGGATTAGGGCTTTTGTACCTCGGTTATAAAATGATGAACAAACCCCAATCACCTACTCCGGCAGTTTCAGGACTTCGAGGAATAAAATCAAAGAAGAAAAAGAAAGGAGGTCATAAAGACAAAAAGAAAGAAGCAATAGCATACATGTAAAAAAATAAAAAACGATTTAATAAAAAAGAAAATGGCAAAAAGTAAAAACAGTTATCAAAAAGCAGCGCAAAAAAAAGCACTTAGCGGAACAGGAGATGCAAGCACCGGAACGAAAGTGAAAGATGCAGCAACCGAGTTAGGAAAAGATATCGTGGTTGGCGTAATCGGAGGAGGAGTTGCAGGAGCTGTGTTGGGAAGATTGTCTTTCGTTGTTGGAGCAGCAGTAACAGGAGTTGGTCACTTCGCTAAAAGCCGAATCGCATCAGCACTTGGTTTAGGAATGATGGCTTCAGGCACTTATCAGGCGATGTCCGGTATGAATGGAAAACCCACTTCAGGATTAGAGGGTGTAAAGGAGCGATTACTGGCTTTAAAAGACGACATGAAAAAGAGAATTTTCCTTGACAAAGTTTTAAAAGCAAAAGAGAAGAAGGATGAGAAAACGGAGGAAGGAACTAACGGACTCGGTCAAGTACAATACTTCATGTATCCAAACTCCGAAGATTCAATAGGCGAAGTAGAAATGAGCGAACTGGATAGAATCCAAAAACAAATTCAGGACAGCGCAATGAAATACAACCAAGTAAACGGAATAGAAGATAATCTATTAAACGGAGAAGTAGTAGAATCCGAAAAAATCTACTAAACAAAACAAACATCCATCACACACAAAAAAAATAAACAGAAGTTAAATTTTAAAAAACAAAAATTATGTTAGAACTATTAGACGGAACAGAACAGTACAACAATGCCGGAGCATTACTTGGATTAGAAGGCGCAGATGGAGAAGAGTTATTGGGCGCACTTCGCAGAATGAATCCCATCGCTCGTCAACGCACGCTTAACAAGTTGGCAAATCCAGGTGCGATGAGCAGAGGCTCTCGTGCAGAAATGGAAAAGCACTTTGCAGAATTACCTGCTCACATTAAAAGTGCATTAGCAAAAGGAGAATTACGCTTGGCAGATACCATCGTGTATTCCATCAAACCTGTGAATTCAAAAACAGTAAAATTATTTGAAACACAAGATGTGAAAGAAGTTGGTTTGAGAAATATCAGCAACGCAAAATTACCAAAGAACCAAGCATTATTGGTAAGCGGAATTGTGTTGTTGGCATCCATTCCGGAGAACGCAACTCCTGATAAAGTAATGGGATCAAAATTTATTCAATTGGAAGACTTCCCTGCAATCGCAAACGGAGAATTCAGTTTAAAAGCGAATAAAAAAATCATCATTCCTGAAACAAGTGTTGCTGCATTCAAAACAACAAACATGCACAGCGTTCCATTGGGTTATTACAAATTAGCGAACCCTCGCTTAATTCACGATGACATCTTAGTGGAGTTTACAGTTGAGTTGGGTTCAATGGAAGGACTTGATCCAAAAACACAATTGTATGTTGGTTTACACGGAACGATTACCACTCCTTAATCATTAACCAAATAGTCGGGAGAGCAATCTCCCGGCTTTAAAAAAAACAATACCATGTTAAAAGCAACAAAGAAAAGATTTGACATAAAGATTACTCAGGCGAACTCAACTGTGAGCGACACCTTTGAATTGGACAAGAACATTGTGAAAGTGCATGGTGTGTTGGTTACATCGGATAAGGACGATTTATTGTATTACAGAGGCACGCAAAAAATTGAAATAAATAAGGAAGAGTTCTTTCCTGATAACTACGAAAGTAA
Organism: uncultured Bacteroidia bacterium; assembly: GCA_964593555.1. Lineage (GTDB taxonomy): Bacteria > Bacteroidota > Bacteroidia > JAFLBG01 > JAFLBG01 > CAZQIC01. The sequence continues at coordinate 17,688 of CAZQIC010000012.1, forward strand.
ATTATTGATGTCAGGAATAAATGTAGCACCTAAACAACGCTACTATGATTTGGGCGGTGTATCACCCGGCAATGGAAGAGTTCAAATCGTTTACAAAGATTTGGACGATGGCAGAACGGTGTTTATACCATATAGAGTGAGTTTGTATTTGGACTGTGAAATGGAGGACGAGTTATGATGAATGAGGGAGTGATAATTACCAAGATTACTATCAAACGACAAGGCGAGAGAAAGCACTTTCAAATAAAGCTTCCGAATGATACCAAGTTTATTATTGGCATTGAATACGGAGGAAGATTGATTAGCAAGTCCGACACAATAAAGTTTGCAGCAGCACCAAAAGCAGCCCCAACAATAGCCCCTACTGCACTTGCAACAGCACTTACAACAGCACTTACAACGCTTAATGCAGAAACAGTTGCAGGGCGACCAAGAGGTTTATTTAAAAGAAATCAATTGGTTGGAGAGTTGAAATTGCAAAGTAGTGAAGAGTCGAATTGGTTTTATTCAACTGATGTTTTTTTAGCAGATGCAAACTTAAGCTACGGAGATTTTTCAAATGCAGGTTTCAAAGTGAATGATTATACGCACGGCAATAAAAGAACTGAAGAGATTGTGAAGGTAGATGCCGAGTCAACAATTATTCAGGGATGGTACTTGGACGCTCTTGGTAAATTACAAAAGGTGGACATCAATTACGAAGTGACAATTTATGTATGGATTAATGTGGAGGAATAGACAATGACAATAAACCTTGCTTTAGAATACATCCCACGCAGGATGCAAGAATTAGGATATAAGGCAAATTACTTTATCCGATTCCGACACTTGGTGTTACAGCCGAATGAAGAACAAATCATTGATGCTTTTAATCAATTCTATTACCTCGTTGAAGAAGCCGAGAACGTGAGAGTGGAAAGTGAAACAGGAGTATTCGACTTGAGTGAAAGCACAACCAATGAAATGCAATACGAACACCAAAGTAAAATACAGATCACGAATTACTTATCCGGTATTAATCACTTGCGATTTATTCAAGTAATACCAAAACACAAATTAAAAACTAAAAAATAATGCAACAAACAAATCCATACAATGATGTGAAGTTATCACAATTTAAAATGTGGCTTCACGACATGGTCGACAAAGGCGAAGGGAAATTTATTGAAGTGTACGTTGACGATGTAAAAGTTGTACCACGCACAAGCAAGATAGAATCTATTGACGACCATAAAGCATATCTCGAAGATACAACGGAGACAGTAAAAGTATTTGTGTACAACACCGAAAATTCAAACCGTTACACGCAGTTTATATTTTTCATTGAAAAGAAAAAACCAACAGAACTTCCAGTACAAGTTCAAACGCCACAAGTAATAGGCTTATCAGGGATTGAGTTGGAAAACAAAATCACTGAACGATTGACTGTTGCATTGATGCAGGAAAGAGAGCGTTGGCAAAATGAATTGATGAAACGTGAGTTTGAAACTTGCAAAAAAGATTTAACGGACGCAGAAGAATACATCGAAGATTTAGAACAAAAGTTAAACCACTACAAAAGCAAAAAATTGCATTGGGGCGATGTAAACCTTGGCGATGTAGCTTCTGTAATTGTTGAAGGAATGGTAAAACGTAATCCGCATTGGGTTGCCAAATTACCGGGCGGAGATGCGCTTGCAGGATTGATTGCACAGGAATCTATAACAGAAAATGCAACAGCAGAAGTTATTGAAAACGAAGTAGTGTTTAAAAAGAAAACACCTATTGAAGAAGGAATGTCTGAAGAAACAAAAGCACAGCTTGGATTCTTAAACCAATTGGAGACACATTTCAATCAAGAGCAACTTGACAAAATTATGCTCATCCTGCAATCCTTTGTGGAAGTGCCAAAGAACATCGAAACAGTATTTGAATTATTAGAAATAAAAAAATAAAATGAAAAAGTTTAGTTACGAAATAACAGTTGAGTCGGCTACTGAAGCAGAAGCCGATTCTAAAATAAAAGCATTAACCACGATTGCCAAAAAGTTAAACACTAAAGAATTAGTAAAGCTTGCCGACATCGTGCAAAACGATCCAATTAAAACTGCATTAGCAAAAAAAGCATTAGGAGTTTAAGATGAAAAAAGATACTACCAATAATGATTTAACTGTGAAGGAGAAAATCCTGTACTCCTTGATTGGATTGGGGATTGTGGGCGGTGGTGTTTTCTTTGGGAGAAAACTTGTTTTAAAGACTGTCGCTAATCGTGAAGAGAAAAAATCTTTTGAAGATGGTACGCCTGCAACTTATGCCAAACAAATTAAAATGGCATTTGAGAATGATGGATGGTGGGGAACGGATACCGAAAAATTAAGAAACACAATACGAGACATTCCAAGCAAACAAGTTTTTCTCAAAGTTCAAGAGTCATATAAAAAACTCTACAACTCAAACATGATTACTGATATGAGTGATGAGTTGCAAACCACCGAGTACAATGAGATGCTTCAAATCATCGCACAGAAACCCGACAAAACAGGCGGTAAACCTCCTGCTCCGGTATTGAGTTACGATGGATGGGCAAAGCGATTAAAAGCAGCCTTTGACAAATCCTATGGCTTTATGCCGGGAACAGATGAAGATGCAATCAAAGCGGTGTTTAATGAAATCCCAACTCAGAAAGCTTTTGTCTTGACAGGAATTTGGTACAAGAAGTTATACGCATCCAACATGATGACAGATTTAAAAGGCGAGTTGGAAATGTGGGAATACAACGATTACATGAAATTAATATTATCAAAACCAAAAGGATAATGGAAAACAAAACACAAAATAAAAGAAAAATCATCCTGATTGGACTGGGCGTATTAGGAACTGGAGTCGCAGGTTTCTTGGGATGGAACTATTGGAAGAACAAGAAGAAGGCGAATCAGGAAGAAGATACAAGCTCTATTACAGAATCATCGGGCGGAGGATCAACTTCAATGCCTTCTGCAAAAAACGACAACTTCCCATTGAGAAGAGGAAGTAAAGGAAACCGAGTAACACAATTACAAAATGCCTTAGTAAAAAAATACGGTGCAAGCATACTACCTAAATACGGAGTAGATGGAATGTTCGGAAAAGAAGTGGAAGCAGCTTTAGTGAGGGCTAAGATGCCAATATCAATTAACGAAATCAATTACTCCAAATTAGTGGTTAGCGGTTTAACCGGATTAATAAAACATGGAGAAGAGATCGTAACCATTACTGATTGTGAAATTTTTAAATCCAAAGGCACAATGAAAATAAAAGTGCCCAAGCATATTGTGCTTGGAGAGAAAGAGTTCACTCATCAAGGTTGGATTTATTTCATTCCTAAAAACAGCACAGAATTATTCAGAGTAAAAAAAGAAGAAGTAAAATCATTTAAAGAATTTAAAAATGAAAAATCTTAGAAACATAAAATACATCGTGGTGCATTGCACCGCAACTCCTCAAACAACAACTGTTGAGTCCATTAAACGCTATTGGAAAGAGCAACGTGGTTGGGGCGAAACACCGGGCTACCATTATTTAATCCAACGACAAGGAACTTTGATTCAGTTGTTAGATGAAAGTAAAAACAGCAACGGAGTTTATCAACACAACTCAAACTGTATTAACATTGCTTACATCGGTGGAGTTGATAAAGAAGGCAAGCCACAAGACAACAGAAGTGATGCTCAAAAACATTCCATGTTTGACTTGATTGTTTCTCTTACGGAGAAATATCCTCAAGCTGAAGTGTTGGGACACCATGACTTTCCGGGAGTGAAAAAAGCCTGCCCTTGTTTCGATGTGAAGAAGTGGTTAAGTGAGTATGAACCCGATTTAGGAAACGCTGCATAATGTTGTTATCGAAGATAAAAGGAATTCTACGAAGCAAAGGATATGAACTCTACACAAAACCGAATCAATTAAATATAATCGGGATCAGGTCACCAAGTACCATCCCCAACAGGTTTGATGATGAGATTCATGTCTTTTACAAAGTAGCTCTCTTAAAGTGGCATTACCATGTCTACAAGGTCACGACTGATCCGGGTACATTTTGGTTGCGTAATCCAATGCAAGCTCAAGGTACAGCCATCTTAGCTCAAGGGCAATATAAAAGTGCATACAAAATCGGGTTGCATCAGGGAAAGTATAAAGCATTGGTTCAGGCAAAACCAATTACTGTAATTCGAGATTACGACAGAGATGCAAAACTTGATTTTAGAAATGGTACGAAGAGCAAAGGAATGTTTGGAATTAATATCCACCGTGCAAGTTTGAATGGGATTACAAAGCAAGTAGATAAATACTCAGCCGGATGTCAGGTGTTTTCCAACATCAATGAATTTAAAGAGTTCTTGAGTTTATGCGATAAACACTCGTCATTGCACGGTAACAGTTTTACTTATACGCTGATTGATTTTAGGGCGGTAAAAAGACAAACCATAAAACGATGGGCAATCGGATCGGTATCGATAGCATTGGGTTTAACAGCCTTGTGGGGAATTCTAAAAAGGAAAAATAAAAAGAAAAAACAACAATGAAAAACAAATTGATAACAGCATTAGCACAATTGCTAAAAGACAAAAATGGAAACCACAGTCTTAGAGAAGTAGCCACAGCAATTTTTGTTTTGGTTCTGATTGTAAGTTGGATTGCAGAACAATTCTTTGGAATGAAAATACCGGAGTATATGTTTTATGCCTTGGTCAGTTTAGTCAGCGCAGGGTGCTTCGGCTACTCTATTGAGAAAAAACAAGTGTAACAATTTTTAAAAATAAATAAATATGAAACAGTTATTTTCTGCCTTCGTCATAGGCATCATGGTTTGTTTCATTGCAGTAAAAAGCTGTAGTGACAAACCCCATCAGGTAAACATTGCTGAAATAAAAAAGCAGATGCAATTTGAAAACAATCAAATTGATGACTCGCACAAAAAGTATCAGCAACAAATAAAACAGTATGAATTTAAAACCGATTCCTTATCAAAGAAAAACAAGGATTTATCTTTTAGGCTGAACAACGCTCGGATATTACTCAAGCAGCAGCAAACAAAAGTTGTATCGAATATTCCTTGCGATACTTTGAAACAGGAAGTCTTAGTCTTGAATGGTCTGATAAACAACGCAGACTCAATGTGTATTGAAAACATCAATAGTCTAAATCAATCTATCGCCATTAGGGATACGCAACTAATATTCTGTAATAGAAACTATCAATCCATATTTGATTTACAAAAGGAAAATCGAATAAGAGAACAACAGTTAACCGATGAATTGAAGGTCGCCTACAAGCATAATAAAAGAAAACGGTTTGAAAGTAAAATGCTGAGTGCCGGGCTTATGATTATGACAGGAATAACTACAACACTATTTATTAAATCACAACAGTAAGAATGAAAGAGAAAACAATCATTTCAACCACCACGCTTGCCGGTTCTCTACTGATGTATTTCTATGCGAAAAGTGTGCAGAAGGATGCAGTCCCCTATATGATGATTGGTGGTTTTATGGGGGCAATCATAGGTGAGAGCATTTATGAATTTATTAATAAAGACAAAAAATAATAATTATGGCAACAACAATTGAGAACAAGGGTGCGAGTATAAAAATTACCGAAGATGGTGTATCTCGCTATGTATTAAAGTATCAAATCCGTGAAGTGGAAATCGTAAGAGATACCATCATTAAGATTGACATCGGGCAGGGAGCATTGAACAACATTTTTGTTGATCAAGCAAACGTAACTGCTCCGGCATCAGCAAGTGTGGAAGCTTTGCGTGATTTGATTATGGGAATGCTTCAAAATAATGTTACAGGAACTGCAACGGAAGCAAAACAAACTGAAGAGATTGGCGAAATCAAAAACCTTCAGGCTGTTATCGGTAATCTACAAGCAAAAATAAACTCCTTGGATGACAAAACATTTTATCAGCCTTCATTGGTTGACGAGAGTAATCCGAATGCAATTTACAATGGCTTTGCATTACCGGGCGCAAAAGTAACAGAGGCAGTTTGGGTAATTCAAAAAGTAACAAAAGTTAAAGGCGTGCTTATCTATCAATGGGCAGCAGGAACTAAAACCTTTGACAAAATTTGGAACAATAGAACTGCATTAATTTATAGCTAAAATCAAAGAGCCTCTTTCGGGAGGCTCTTTATTCCTTTTAAAATGAAAACACCAATAACATACTACGGAGGGAAACAAACCCTATTAAAATATCTGCTTCCATTGATTCCGGAGCATCGATTGTATTGCGAACCATTCTTTGGTGGTGGTGCAGTATTTTTTGCCAAGCCGAAATCGGATGTAGAAGTGATTAATGATATCAATGGCGAGGTTATTAATTTTTTCAAAGTAATTAAAACGAAGTTCCCTGAACTTCAAAAAGAAATTCAATCAACCTTACACAGTCGTGAACTTTATAAAAAAGCCATGATAATTTATAACAACCCTGAACGCTATTCGGATGTGAAAAGAGCGTGGGCGTTGTGGGTAGCTACCAACCAAGGATTCGCAGGAATGATTGGTTCATGGGGCTTTGGAAAGGATGATTCAAAAGAAGCAGCACTCGCAAATAAAAGAGATGCGTTTACAAAAGATTATGAAAACAGACTTACAAGAGTACAAGTAGAAAACAATAGTGCAATCAAAGTAATAAACAGATGCGATGACAAAAAAACATTTATCTATGCAGACCCTCCGTACATTAATTCGGCTCAAGGTCATTATAAAGGTTATTCGGAAAACGATTACCGAGAACTTCTCAATGCGCTTTCCAAGGTAAAAGGAAAGTTTTTATTGAGTTCTTATCCTTCAAAAATTCTAACCACTTACATTAATAAATACAAGTGGAAAGTTCAGAAGATCACTAAAAGCGTTGCAGTAACAAAAAACACCGATAAGGTAAAAACGGAAATGATGGTTATGAATTACGATCCTGCAAAAATAAAAGTCTTTAAACACACCCTGAATACCAAGGATAAGAGGGAACTACAAATCATATCAAAGCAATTAACGGAATTAAAATTTAAAGCAAAATGAAAATAACAACAAAGAATTATTTTAAAGCCATTAGTGAAGTTGGATTTGAGAATCTGCCGGAAGTGCTTAAAAAATCTCATTTACTAATTGAGGAAAGAACCGATAAAGGTGCGGACTGGGGCATTTATGAAAATGATACTGAAGTAAAACGTGTGTTTGATTTATCCTTTGAAAAATTGGACGAGTTTATTGATAGGAAAGAATTAAATGGAATAAGTAATGAAGAATTGAACGGAAATTTTTTAACACCTAAAGATGTTGCAATCAACTTAATAAAACCATCTGTTTTAAAGGGAGATACTATTGACTTGCATCCTGCAAATAAACTGTCAGTTAAAGACCCTGACTTTGCTGCGCATATTGAAGGTGAACGTGTAGTTGTTACGATGCTTTACGGAACTAAAATTTCAGAATCGTTTTTAGTAAATGATTTAATGGAAGAAATTGTTCGGGTAGATTTTAAAACAAAATATCATTCAGGAAACGCTGCTTCAGAAAATACAACAAGAAAAAAAAGAACAACCTTTAATCATAAACAACCGGAATTTAAAGTTTTGAAAGCGATTTTAAATTGGCACAATGCCAATGTTTCAAAGAGGCAGGTCGAATTTTTTATTAACGAATTGCAAGGATATATTAAGTCGAAACAAATCAACAAGGAGTCTATTGTTGCAGATGAGATAAAGCTTGTGCAGGATAAATTAATCTCCGTTTTTAATTCTATGGGAGAAAGAATTAAGATTGAATTGTCCCCTGAGACAAAAAAAACATTTCAAAATGCTTTAAAAAAAGTAACAGATGTAACCAAGTATGATTTGCCGAAAAAGAAAAAAGGATTGAGTGGTGTTGATGAAGTACAAGAAGTGAAACCGAAACAAAATCTAATGAACAGTATTGATTTTGCTAATCTTCATTTCAACACAATTGGTTTCTCCGGTAAATGGTTAAATCTAATTGGTGATCCAAGTCCAGGATTTACAGCAATGGTATTTGGAAAACCTAAAATGGGTAAATCATATTTGTGTGTTGACTTCGCAGGATACTTGGCTCGCAATCACGGAACGGTGCTTTACGTTGCTAATGAAGAGAAGTTAGATGCAACGCTCCAAATGAAATTAAATGATACAGATGTAAAACACAAAAATTTATTTGTGAGTGATTACTTGCCGGAAGATTTAAGCAAGTATCAATTCATCATTTTAGATAGCGTAAACAAGCTTGGACTGAGTCCGCAGGATTTAGAAAAATTGAAAAGAAGTAATCCCGGAAAATCATTCATTTTTATTTTTCAAACAACTAAAGATGGAAAATTCAAAGGAGCGAATTCTTATCAGCATGATGTGGATGTTGTAATTGAAATCCCGGAAAAAGGAAAGGCAACACAATTCGGTAGATTTAATCAGGGTGGCGAGATGAATATTTTTGAGGATAATCCACAAGAATTATCAGGAGTAAAAAAAACAATCAAGCCAATTGGAAAAATTGAAATTGAAACGGAACTTGGAATGCCTCTTGAAGAATTAGCAATGGAGTTTGTAAATAAAAAAGAACCTCAAGAAAAAATCATTGAAATTCTCGACCATGAGCCGGAAAGCATCTACGGTAAATTTAAAAGGATGCTTGCTGCCAATATTAAAGTGGAAGGCGCAAAAGTTGAAGTAACGGAAGTTGAGTTTTCTGAAATGGACAGCGACAACTTAAATCATGGTGCAGCTTATTTCAAAGTGAAACTATCAGGCTTGAAAAAAGAACTTGAAAAAGTTGCAGGGGAAGACCTTTTGTTTAGCTATGATTGGGAGGATGGTGTTGCTGGCGTGAGAAAAAGCAGAAAGAACTTGGAAGTGTCGAAAAAAGTATCGAACGTAGCTGCCATGAAAAAGAAAGCTTCTGAAATCCAAGACTGGACTGAGCCAACGCACTTAAATAGTTCAGATTGGCGAGATTTAAAATTGGTAAAAAAATATTACGATGAAGGTAATTTCAAACAAGCGATGAATTATGCTTCAAGATTAGAAACCATAGTACGAGAAGAAATTCCACCGGAAGTGTGGCAGAAAATTGGTGGCGAATTAACCAAAACTGGCAAAGAAAGACTAATGACCAAGGATTATGAAAGCCGTGCGGATGATATCAATCCGAGGTTCATTTTTAGCTTGACAGCGACAGCTTTACTTATTGAGGCACTAAGGGGTGATTTTGATATAAAGCAGCTTATAAGGGTAGAATTAGTCAACAGGGGGGTAAATACCGAGGGGAATTGGGTTGGGTTTGATCAGGCAGCGAAGATCCATAAGATTAAAAAATAGGGGCTGAAAATTAGGCGATTATTAAGCGGAGAATTTCTCCGCTTTCGCTTGTTGTTTTGATGAAATAAATTAATATTGACAAAAGTTGCGCAATAACACATCAAAGCTATTTCTTCCGAATTTCTTCCGAATTTACTCCGAATTTGCTCCGAATTTACTCCGTAATTCTTCCGTAATCACACTATAATGCTTTAATAGAAACGCCTTATTGGTTTCCGAACTGAGTTTAATTCTTTTTGAAACTATACCAAATTCATTTTTAATCTGATCGAATGTAGTGTTTTCACCAACTTGCGGGGTAACTTGCGGGGTAACTTGCGGGGTAACTTGCGGGGCAACTTGCGGGGTAGCCACCAAGTCGCATACTGGTGCAGGGCTTTGGAAAGACATTCTTAAAAAGTTAGCAATAATATCAATGAATTTAGTTTTCCCATTCGTAATCTCGCTTCTGAAAATTTTATGTTTTCTTGTAAGATAAAACGGATGAGATTTTGTTTTCCTTCAATCTTTGCATAATCAAAGAGACGTCCTAAATTTTGTAATCCGCCCAATTCTTTTTTTAAATAATTTCGGCATTCAAGTTCAAGCCGATTAAAATCTAATTGTTGACTAAGTATGGAATCAATTTTTAGTTCAATATTGCGCTTTATTTCTTTGTACTCTTCCATTTCCATTTCCCCATCGAGCATCAGTTGTTGCGCTCGATTCAAGCGTTCCTTGTTCTTGTCAATATCCTTTTGTAAAGCCTGTTTATTGACATTTTTAGTTTCTCTATTTTGTTCAAATACATCGTTAAGGACTTGCTCATACATTTCCTGAACTTCCGTTCTAAATTTAAAAGTTGCGATATAATTAGAAAAGGCATTGTTTACTTCATGTGCTTTCACTCGTTCCTTGCAGCCATTTTTGCAATGGTAGTAATAGTGCTTAATACCGCTTCCTCCTGTCGATCCACTTCCGCAAAGCTTCTTACCACATCTTTGGCAATTCAAAAATCCACGAAGTGGTAATTCAACTCGAGCACAAATTTTATAGGAATTTTTAAATCGTCTTCCTGAAAGAACACTCTGAACCTGATCATATAAAACTTCAGTAATCAGTGGTTCATGGTTGCCTTTTATAATTTGCTCATCCTCATTTTTATAAGGAGGTATAATAATTCTTCCACAATATGCAGGATTCTTTAACAATTCGTAAAAGCGACTTTTCTTAAATTCAAATCCTTTTTTATTGCACATCTGCCTCACTTCCTCAACACCAAATTGTCCTGTGGCAAAGGTTTCAAATGCCCATTTTATAATTGGGGCGTATTTATTTGGAGCAATAATTTTTTTATTATTCTCGTCCAGTTTATTATCATATCCTTTAGGAGCAGTTGAAACCCATCTGCCTTCCTTTCTTGCTCTCCTCATTCCCACAAAAGTATTTAAGGCACGCCTGTCATTTTCAACTTCAGGTGCAGATAAATAAAAAGCGAGCATGATTTTATTTTCAGGAATTGATAGATCTAAAGGTTGCTCAATTGCTTGCGGTTCAATTCCAATCTTATTTAAGGCACTTATCATAGCATAGGCATCAGGTGCGTTTCGTGAGAACCGATCCCACTTTGTGAAAATCAAAAAGTCGGCTTTTAATTTTCGACTCTTTAGTTTCATTAAAAGATTATTGAATGTCGGTCGTATAAATGTTTTTGCCGAGTAATCTTCTTTAAATACATCCACGGCTTGAATTGAATTTATTTCACAATACCTCCTTAAAAACTCTTCTTGATGTCTGAGGGAATACCCTTTCTCTGCTTGTTCATCCGTTGAAACCCGGATATAAATAATCGCTTTTTTCATGGTTATTTATTTTGTTTTTCTTGTTTAAACTCAAGTTCCCGAAGCTTTTCTTTTGAGTAAATTTCGTAGTCGAGTTCTGCAATCAGGTACAAAAACTCTCTAATTTCTAATACCTCGTCATCGGTATAGTTCAAAGCACCCCTTTCAAGAGTTGCCCTGCATTTTTTTAATGATATTTTTTCCATAATCTTTGAAATAGGGTAGAAAGGTATAAAAATGGCAAAAAAGAAGGGGGCGAAAATCGTCCCCTTCTTTTTAGTACATTTACTCTCGAAAGGCAAAAGGATTTGAGGTTTTTTAGGGTAGGTTTTAATCGGTGAAAGTTCATTCAAATTTTGATTATTTAGGTGCGGTATTTTTAGGAAGATTTTATCCTTTCCATTAATTCCGGTTCGTGTTCTAAAACTCCCATAAAGTCGAGAATTAGCTCTAAATGTTCGTTAAATTTGTTAGCTGTTTCACCGTTTAGTTCCACATAAAGCCACCTTTACCGGTGGCTTTTTTTTTAACTTTACGCTTATTAAAATTATTAGGGCAATTAGCTCAGTTGGTTCAGAGCACTACCTCGACAAGGTAGGGGTCACTGGTTCGAGCCCAGTATTGCCCACCTCCGCCCTCCGAAGCTTTGCGAACACGATAGTGTGAGCAATGCGAAGGAGGGTTTTTGGTTTTTAGCAATAATTATATTCCTTATCTTCGAAGGGCTACGGTGGGCGCAGCCCACTACTACCAATTTAATACTCTTTATTATGTGGATTGTCTATCTTCTTAAATGTAATGATCGTACTCATTATACAGGATATACTTCTGATTTAGATGATCGCATTAAAAGACATGGCAAAGGCGAAATCATCTATACTTCTTCCCGATTACCAGTGCAATTAGTAACTTACATTACTTTTTCTGACAAATACAAAGCTCTTGCGTTTGAAAAATATCTGAAATCTGGGTCGGGAAAAGCTTTTTCAAAGAAGCGGTTTATTTAACCACAGCAAAAAAAGTACACTTTTTTTGTTTCCACGCGCCTGAAACAATAATTACTTTTGGTGATGTTCCTCTGGAAAGAACGTTCGTTAGCAATATTATTTTTGTTTTTAGAGATTCTTTGTTTTGGACAAAAACCAGCAGCAGATTTTATTCTATCGATTGATTTCTCTCCTTCTTTTATCTATCCGAGCAATGTAACAATTAGCAAAACAAATGTCGAAAATTTAATCGAATTAAAAATTCCTGAACTACAAATAAATAACAAGACAGCATTAGCGAATGGTGATATAAATGCGATTGTAGATTTTTTAAAGACCTATAAATTTCAAATCAAGGGGTCGACAGATACTACTGATAAGCATAAAGAATTTATTGATGGGGACTCTGTAACAGTTTACTCTATGTCGACAGGGACTGACGGAATAACAGTTAATGGAACTTATAAACATGAAGATATTGTAAATGTATTTTCTTTTTGGTCTCCTCGAAAAGATACCGAAAACCACAAAATAATAGAACTTATATTTCACCTTCTCTATAAATCATTTTCGGAAAAGGAAACTACCAATTACATTGAGCAGTTGGAGGGTTATTTTTCTTTTGGGTTAGGATTAAAGACAATTTCCAGCAATCCTTTAAAATATAGGATTTATGGTTCAATTTCAATGAATGAGGAAGCATAAATAACAAAATTCATAAATAGTCTTCCATCGAATGAAGATGTATTTATTGATCTTTCCAATTTCAACGGTATGGGAACAATGTTTTATCCACCTTTCAAGACATTGGTTGAAAAAAATCAGAAAATATTTTGGGTTAGTCCTTCAGATGAAGGACTAAGGCAATTGAAAGAAATTGAAGTACCGGCTAAAAATATTTCGAAATGAATACTGTGATTTATCTTTAAAGGGATCGAACCATTAAAAATAATTGGGGCTTAATGAATCCTTCAATTCGCCAAAATTTCAAGATCTTGCAATAAGTGGTTCGAAAATCGCACAGTATTACTCACTCATCAAACAAAAACTCCGAAAAGATTTTAAATCTTTTCGGAGTTTTTTAATTTAAGTAATTATGATATTTGCTCTGAGCTTAATCTACAACTAACCTTATTATTTGCTGCTGACCATTAGAACGTACTTTTGCAAAGTAAATTCCTTGAGCATGTCCGGTTAAGTCTAATAATAAGCTGGTTGAATCACCGCTCTTTTGCATAACAACATTTCCTAGTACATCGGTCACTATTACTTCATCAATTCTGTTGAATGATGTAAAAGTGAATATTCCATGACTTGGGTTAGGATAAACTAATGTTGATGAAGCGTTCTTTGTGATCTGTGTTATGCCAATTCCGGATATTGGTACACATGAACTCGTATCTACACAGCCATTTTTAGTTACGATAACGGCATAGCTGCCATTTGCAGTCGCTGTATATGATTGTGCGGCTGCTCCTGCTATTAAAGTATAGCTCGGACAGCTGACCCATTGGTAAGCAGCTCCTGTCTCATCTGCAGTAATCACATAGCCGGTTAAAGTTGTTGTAACTATTGGCAATTGATTTATGGTGAGGTTGATGGTCATAATGCTATCGCAGCCAACTACACTTGGGATAGTATCTGTATATGTATTAGATATTGTCCACAGCTTTCCGCTTGGTGATGTATAACTTACACAAGCAGTTGCCGAGAAAGTAGAAACAGTATATCCTATTGTAAGATTAATCGTCATAATACTATCACAACCAAATGAATTTGGAATGGTATCCATATATGTGTTTGGTACGGTCCATGTTTGTCCGCTTGGTGATATATAAGTTGCGCATGCATAAGCTGCGAAACTGGACGATGATTGGTTTATTGAAAGATTAATCGTCATGATACTATCACAACCAAATGAATTTGGAATGGTATCCATATAGGTATTTGGTACAGTCCAAACTTTTCCACTTGGTGATGTATAACTTATACATGCAGATGCAGCGAAGCTCGAAGAACTGTTGTTGATGGATAGATTAATGGTCATAATGCTATCACATCCCAGTAAGTTTGGAATTGTATCAGTATAAGTGTTTGAAACAGTCCAGATTTTTCCGCTCGGTGATGTGTAGCTGTCGCATGCTGATGCGGAGAAACTGGAAGAAGAATTGTTAATGAAAAGAGTAATCGTCATTACACTGTCACATCCTCTGTAATTAGGAATAGTATCCATACGAACACCATTCGTTGTCCAAATTTTTCCGCTTGGTGAAGTATAGCTGGCACATGCAGAAGCCGAGAAGCTGGAAGAAGAATTGTTAATAGAAAGATTGATGGTCATAATACTATCACATCCCTTTGAGTTAGGAATTGTATCCATACGAACACCACTTGTTGTCCAGATTTTTCCGCTTGGCGATGTGTAGCTGGCACAGGCATTAGCCGAGAAACTGGAAGAAGAATTGTTAATAGAAAGATTGATCGTCATGATGCTATCACATCCGGCCATATTTGGAATAGTATCCATACGAACACCGCTTGTTGTCCAGTTTTTCCCACTTGGTGAAGTATAGCTAAAGCATGCTGCTGCTGAAAAGGACGATGTAGTATTTTTTATTGTAAGGTTAATTGTCATAATACTATCGCATCCTGCTGCATTTGGAATGGTATCCATCCTTGTGCCAGTAGTTGTCCATACATTTCCGCTTGGAGAAGTATAGGTTCTGCAAACAGATGGTGAAATTGTTGATGTTGAGTTGTGTTTTATCGTAAGGTTAATTGTTATGATACTATCGCATCCTGCTACATTTGGAATCGTATCCATACGTGTTCCGGTTGTGGTCCATACATTTCCGCTTGGAGATGTATATGTATAACAAACCGAAGGAGATATAGTTGCAGTTGTATTGTTGTGAATGGTTAAATTAATTCTAATTATACTGTCGCATCCTGTGGAGTTTGTAAGGGTGTCGTAGCGTGTTCCACTTGTGGTCCATACATGACCGAGAGGTGAAGTGTAAGTATAGCAAACAGAAGGAGAAATGGTTGAACTTGTTACTGAGCAAAGTGTTAATCGCGCAATGCGATTTCTTCCCACGCCGTCAAACGATGTAAATCCACCACCTATTATTATCTTTTTTCCGGTTGAAGAGGTTTGAATCGCACTTGAATAAATAACCGAAGCTGAACCTGTGCCTGTTCCGAAACTTGCATCGATTCCACCGGTCGATTTTAACCTTGCTATGTTGCCCTTAGTAGTTCCGTTGAAGGATGTGAAACCTCCGGCAGCTATTACTTTATTGTTAAAAACAAATGTCTCGTAAGTAATATTGTTTAAGCCAGTACCTATGGCGAATGTTCCGTCATAGGATGCGTCAGAATTTATTCTTACGATCCTCGATGAAGCGTTCCCCTGATAACTGAAAAAGGAACCCACTGCGATTATCTTTCCATCACTTTGTACAGCTATTTTATATACTGCACCAGTGTTAAATCCCGTTCCGGGATCAAAAGTAGCATCAATAGCTCCGAGTGAATCTAAACGGGCAATTCTGTTCCTTGTCGTTCCTCTGTATGTTGTAAAGCTTCCTCCAACAAGAACTTTTCCGTCGTTTTGAATAGCTACCGTATATATATCGTTATTAAATCCTGATCCAACATCAAAGCTTACATCTATCCCGCCAACAGATGTTAAACGCGTCAATCGTAAACGGGTAGTGCCGTTATAAGTCAAAAAAGAGCCCCCGACAATAATTTTTCCGCTCGATTGAACAACGATTGAATTAAGTAAGATAGGAGCGTCAAAACCTGTTCCCGGATCAAAAGATGGATCTATTGCACCATCACTTTTTAAGCGTGCAATATATTTTCTTCCGGTTCCATTGTATGAGGTGAATTGTCCTCCAATAATTATTTTCCCATCGCTTTGTATCGCAATTGCCCATACTTTATCGTCTGCCCCGGTTGTAGGTACAAAGCTTGGATCCAATGTCCCATCAGCATTTAATCTTGCAATACGTGTTCTTGCAGTTCCGTTGAAGGATGTAAAATTACCGCCTACAACTATTTTGCCATCGCTTTGGGTGGCAACAACGTATACGTTATTGTTAAATCCATAGACGCCACCATTGCCGGTATCTATAGTATTAAAGGTTGGGTCGTTGTTTCCTACCTGTGAAAACGATTGAAGCGATGCAATTAGTAAAATGGAAAGAAGAGTAGATATTCTCATGTTTTGTTTGTAAAAATGGACGGTTAAAATTTTTACACGGCAAAGGTACTAATTTCAAAAATAGAGAGAAAATTATAATCTAAAATTCAATGAGAAGGGGTTTTTTAGTTTTTTCGCTTGTCTTTGCCAGTGATTTTATATCCATCCGTCAGTGTTTGCATAAATGCTATCAGATCATTTACTTCCTGTCCGGTTAGTTTTAAATTTCCTAATTCATCTTTGTTCACAGTCGAATTCACCTCTGCTTTTCCAAATTTGCCCGAGTCACGTTCGTTATAAAATTCGACAGTTTCCTTAAGTGTTTTATAAATCCCGTTGTGAAAATAAGGCGGTGTTGCAGCCACATTGCGCAGGGTAGGAACTTTGAATTTCCCATTATGTAAGCTATCATTCACAATTGCTCCTAACCCCATGTCAGTTTTGTAATCTTTGCAGAGATCGAGTATGCAGGAATTTTGAGGCAGTCCCAGGTTATCATAAGTAAAATCGGTAAATAGAATTGCGCCTGAAATTTTATCAGGTGTGCTTGGATGGCACGCAGCACAATTTCCTTTGGCAGTATCATTAAAAATTTTTAATCCTCTTTTTTCAGATTCAGTGAAATCAATTAACCCTCTGGTATAATAATCAAACTTCGAAGTGAAGGGACTTATCTCTTTCGTTTCTTCAAATTCTTCGATGGCATGAGTGATGCATTCAAATGCGATTTCGATGCTGTCCAATGAATGAGGGCCGAAAGCATATAGGAACAGATCTTTGTATTCTGAATTTTTGATATGGCTCACTACCATTTTTTTATCCGAATTATTCATCTCAATATGATTGAGCAATGGATTCATGGCTTGTTCCGACAAGGTTTTAGCGCTGCCGTCCCAAAAAAATCCTCCTACATAGGTTTGCTCTACAGAGTCGAAATAAAAATTAGGAGTAAAGGCAAGATAGGAAATAGAAGGGGCGTTGCGATGTCCGAAGCTTGCGTGGAGAATTCCTTTTGAAACAGGAAGGCTGTCGGCATCCGCAAACCCTCTGTTTGGCATATGACAGCTTGCGCAAGATTGGCCTGCAGGATTGGAGAAGTTTTTATCGAAGAATATTTTTTTTCCTAATAGCTGGGTTGGAGTAAGTATAGTATCTGTATAATGCTCAATTGCAATATCATTATTTGTATCAACAGCACATCGATGAAAAAAAGCAATCGAGATAAAACAAATTCCAATACGAACATTTCTCATCATATAGCAAGTTAATGAAGGCATTTTACATAAGCTAAATTTTAACATTTTTTATGAAAAGCAAATCAAGGAGTTCGGATTTGCCAATGAGAAATACAGGCGACAGTAGTAATTTTTATAATTGATGGAAAATAAAAAAGGGGTCCCGAATACTCGGAACCCCTTTTTTATTGAGAATTTTCTCGAAAACTATTTCACGTGTTTAGAAACAACTTTTGCAAGTTCAAACATTGAAATTTGTTTTTTGCCGCCGAAAATGCCTGCTAATTTTGCATCAGCATTTATCATGCGTTTGTTTTTCGGATCTTGAAGACCGTTCTTTTTAATGTGAACCCAGATTTTTTTAACGATTTCCGTTCTTGGAATTGCGTTTGCTCCAACAACTGCAGCTAGTGCGCTACTTGGTGTTACTGGTTTCATGAAAGCTGCGTTTGGCTTTCTTGCGGATTTTTTCTTAGCAGCTTTTTTAGGAGCAGCTTTTTTTGTTGCTTTTTTAGGAGCAGCTTTCTTTGCTTTTTTTGTTGCCATGTTTTTGATTAGTTTTTTACTGATTGGGTGCCAAAGTAGTAAATATTTAAATAGCTTTTACAAATAGTTATCAATCATTTTTTGAAAATTGTTAATAGCTTTTGGTGATTTTACCAATAGGGAATTGCAAGTGTTGGTAAACCATCCGTAAAAGTGGGCATGTTTTCAGAGGAGAAACATGCAATTACAGGGGAGAATTACGTCTGAAATTTGATTTTCGCCTATTTGTTGCAATGACTTTTCTCTATATAAATAACTTGGGTTTATATAGAGTATTTACCTACTTTTGTCAGCTCAGTAAAGTCAATGGAAAACTTCATTGTTTCAGCTCGTAAATACAGACCTTCTACCTTTGATACAGTAGTTGGACAGTTGTCTATTACTACTACGCTTAAGAATGCGATTAAGAATAATCACCTCGCACAGGCATTTTTATTCTGTGGACCAAGAGGTGTTGGTAAAACTACTTGCGCTCGTATATTGGCAAAAACCATTAATTGCTCCGATCGTACAGATAATATAGAGGCATGTGATAAATGTGAGTCGTGTAAGTCATTTAACAATGGGAATTCACTCAATGTTTATGAACTTGATGCTGCGTCCAATAACTCAGTAGAGGATATTCGTAGCCTTGTTGATCAGGTGAGAATACCGCCGCAGTTAGGAAATTACAAAGTGTATATCATTGATGAGGTGCACATGTTGTCTCAGGCAGCCTTCAATGCATTTCTTAAAACGTTAGAGGAGCCGCCAAAGTATGCTATATTTATTTTAGCTACAACGGAGAAGCACAAGATCATTCCTACTATACTTTCCCGTTGTCAGATATTCGATTTTAGCAGGATACAGATCGATGACATTGCAGGTCACCTGGCTAATATCGCGAAGAAAGAAAGTATAAAAGCCGAGGAAGATGCATTGCATGTGATTGCGCAAAAGGCAGATGGAGCATTACGTGATGCACTTTCTATATTCGATCAGATCGTAAGTTTTGCAGGTAACAACATTACTTACAATGCGGTAATAGAGAATTTAAATATTCTTGATTACGACTATTATTTTAAAGTCACCGATTTTATTCTTGCCGGTAATATTCCTTCTTCCCTAATGATATTTAACGAGGTACTTAACAAGGGCTTCGATGGTCATAACTTTATTTCCGGGTTGTCGGGACATTTCCGAAATCTCCTGGTATGTAAAGATGCTGGCACCATACAATTGCTGGAGGTGGGAAATAACATAAAGGATAAATACAAAGAGCAATCTGCTAAGTGTACGGTGCCTTTTCTTTTAAAAGCATTGAACATCTCTAATAAAACAGATCTGCAATATAAGTCGAGTAAAAATCAACGCTTGCAGGTTGAGATTGGGCTCATGCTGATGTGTTCAATATTAACCGTTCCGGAAGTAAAAGAACAGGTGACTGTGATAAAAAGTGCAAGACTTGCTCCTGTGAAAGCACCTGCGCTGAGAGTAACACAAGCTCCTGTTGCTAATGTCAATGTTGCAGCAGCACCAAAGGTTGAAACTGCTCCTGCTGAAAAGAAAAGAGCGATCATTAAAAATGCGGGTCCTTCCATTGGTGGTTTGCTCGGAAAGAAAAAAGTTGAGGACGAAGTTGCATCAGATAGTAAAGGGCAAAAAAAAATTCCTGAACAGCCCAAAACACCATTCACCGAAGAACAGGCAAAGGATCATTGGCTGCGTTATGCCAACCTCATTAAAACAAGTAATGCATACATGAGCGCCTCTTTATCTGGGCACTTGCCTAAGCTAAAAGATAATTTTGCATTGGAGTGGGAGGTTGAAAATACTTCACTGCAGGAAACTTTTGAGAAGGAGATCAAGGTGGACCTGGTTGAGTTCTTGAGACGAGAATTGAATAACTATAGTCTTCAGCTTTTCACTGTGCTTAACAAAGTGGTTGGTGAAAAAAAGATTTATACCTCACAGGATAAATATAAACGAATGGCTGAAAAAAATCCAACCATTCAAAAGTTCAGACAACAGTTTGATCTTGATATCGATTTTTAATCAACCCTAAAATGAAACCAACACACTTAATCATTAGAAGATTATTCTTTATTGCAATTCTTCTTTGTGCAGTAAACGCACCGGTCGCCGCTCAAAAGAAAAATGAACAACCAAAACCGGCCCCTGCTAAAATTGATAATGCACCTGTTAAGGTAGAGAAGAAATATAGTTACGAATCTGTTCCAAATGATCCGCTCAATGCTCGCATTTATACATTGGAGAACGGATTAAAAGTTTACATGACTGTTTATAAAAATGCGCCGAGGGTACAAACATATATTGCAGTTAAAACTGGAAGTAAAAATGATCCAAAGGCAACAACAGGTCTTGCGCATTACCTCGAGCATATGCTTTTTAAGGGAACTGATAAATTCGGATCGCTGGACTATGAAAAAGAAAAAGTTCAAATCGACGCGATAAAGGCTTTGTATGAAGTGTATCGTAAAACTACTGATGAAGCAAAAAGAAAAATAATTTATCATCAGATAGATAGTGTGTCGGGTATAGCAGCTAAATATGCTATTGCTAATGAGTACGATAAAATGATGTCGTCAATGGGAGCGCAGGGCACCAACGCCTATACGTGGGTGGAACAAACAGTATATGTAAATGATATTCCAAGTAATCAGATAAATAAATGGTTAGAGGTTGAATCTGAAAGATTTCGTAACCCGGTATTACGATTGTTTCATACCGAACTGGAAGCTGTTTACGAAGAGAAAAACAGGAGTTTGGATGAAGATGCTTCTAAAACCTGGGATGCTTTGTTTGAAGGGTTATGGCAAAAACATACTTACGGTACACAAACTACCATTGGTACAATTGAACACTTGAAAAATCCATCATTGGTAGAGATCGAGAAATTTTTCAATTCATACTATGTTCCGAACAATATGGCTATTTGTATGTCGGGCGATTTTGATCCGGATGAAGTGATAAAACAGGTTGATGAAAAATTTGGATTATGGAAAAGCAAGCCAGTTCCTGAATTTAAGTTTGAAAAAGAAGCACCCATAACTTCTCCTATCGTTAAAGAAGTAGTAGGGCCCGATGCCGAAAGTGTAACACTCGCTTTCAGGTTTGATGCTAGCAATGGAAGTAAAGAAGCGGATATGGTTTCAATGGTAAACAGAATATTGTACAATGGCAATGCTGGTCTTATCGATCTTGATCTTAATCAAAAACAAAAAGTATTATCAGCAAATGCAGGTGATCTTCCTATGAAAGATTATGTTATTCATGTATTTGGCGGAGAAGCGAAGGAAGGACAAAAGCTGGAAGAAGTAAAAGATCTTATCCTCGGGGAAATTGAAAAAGTAAAAAAAGGAGAGTTTCCGGATTGGTTAATGATTGCCATTATTAATGACATGAAATTGCAGGAGATACAGCAGCAGGAAAGAAATGTAAATAGAGCAGATGCATTTGTAGGCTCTTTTACGGGTGGTGTTCCATGGGCCACAGTTGTTGGGCAGACAGACAGGCTTTCGAAAATAACAAAGACCGAAGTGATGGATTTTGTTAAGGCTAACTATAATAATAACTATGTTGTTGTTTACAAAAGAACCGGTGAAGCAGAGAGTACACAAAAGATCATTAAGCCGGAGATCACCCCTGTAGAAGTGAACCGCGATGCTAAATCACCATTCCTGAAAAAAATAACTGAGGAGTCGGTGAAAGATATTGAGCCTGCGTTCATAGATTATGTAAAGGACATACAAACGATGAAACTGAGAAATAGTATTGTTCTCACCTATAATCATAATAAGGAGAACGTGTTATTCAGTTTGTATTATTTGTTTGACATGGGAAGTAATAATGATAAAAAAATGGCAGTGGCCATTGATTATCTGGAGTTTCTTGGAACCTCAAAATATTCTCCCGCTCAAATAAAGGAGGAATTTTATAAATTGGGCTGTTCTTTCAGTGTATTCTCCTCTGAAGATCAGATATATGTTAGCCTGACCGGACTGAGCGAAAATTTTGAAAAGGCCTTGAGCCTCTTCGAAGAACTGCTCTCTGATGTTAAACCTGATAAAGAAGCGCTGTCCAATATGGTTGCCGATGTTTTAAAAAGACGGGCGGATAATAAATTAAATAAAGACTACATATTATATGGTGCGATGAATCCTTATGGAGTTTATGGACCTAAATCACCGGCGACGAATATTTTAACAGAGGTAGAATTAAAAGGCTTGAAGCCTGAAGAGTTAGTTACCTTGCTAAAAGGCCTTAACTCTTACGATCATCATGTATTATACTATGGTCCATTGGAGATGAATAAATTAGCAGAGATTGTAAACGCGAATCATAAAGTGCCTGCGCAATTAAAACCTGTTCCTAAGCCAATTGAATTTGTACAGCAGGAATCTGGTAACAATGTATACATTGTTGATTATGATATGAAGCAGGCAGAGATCATTATGTTATCTAAGGGAGATAAGTACAATAAGGATAATGCACCATATATTAGTTTGTTCAACGAGTATTTTGGGGGAGGGATGGCATCTGTTGTTTTCCAGGAAATACGTGAATCAAAAGCATTGGCTTACTCTGTAAATTCCAATTTCGTTACGCCAAACAGGAGGGAAAAAAGTTATTTTGTTTCTGCTTACATAGGAACGCAGGCTGATAAATTACCGGAGGCCATGTCATCACTTACAGCATTAATGAATAATATGCCGGAGTCTGAAAATTTATTCAAAGCTTCTAAAGAGGCGGTGGTGCAAAATATTCGCACTAAGAGAATAAATAAAGCTGCCATTCTGTTTAATTATGAGTCAGCTAAGAAAATGGGATTGGATTACGATCTTAGAAAAGATGTTTACCAGAAAGTTCCGGCAATGCCATTTGCAGAGTTAAAAGCATTTCACGAAAAAAATATCAAGGATAAAAAATACACCATAATGGTATTGGGTAAAAAAGGCGAGCTGGATATTAAAACGCTGGAGAAATACGGTACTATACATTATCTCAAATTGGAAGATATTTTTGGATATTAATTCTTTTCGATTTCCATAATTGAGGAAAATTTGAATTAATATTTGCCACGACCTTTAGGTCGTGGAATTAAGATTTAAAATACTTTAGGCTTTAAGCCAAAATAACTCCATTTGCATCATGCCATTTACAAGAGTAATGATTCATTTTCTCTGGTCGACCAAAAACAGGCAGCCAATAATTACAAGTGATCTGAAACCTGTTTTGTTATCACATATAAAAGACAATAGTAAGGTTAAGGGGATATTTATTGACTCGTTGAATTGTGTATCGGATCATATTCATTTGTTAGTTTCTTTAGGTACAGAGCAAACTATTTCTAAAATAGCGATGCTTATTAAGGGGGAGTCCTCTTATTGGGTGAATAAACAAAAAATGCTGAACTGTAAATTTGAATGGCAGGATGAGTATATCGCTGTATCCGTGAGCGAATCGGGTGTCGATAATCTTAGAAAATATATTGCTAATCAGGAAGAGCATCATAAGAAGAAAACATTTACTCAGGAATACGAAGATTTTTTGAAATCGGAGGGATTGGTTGCAATAAGTTTGGCTAAAGCCAATTGAGGTTTTATATTAGACCACGACCTAAAGGTCGTGGCAATGTTCCAAAGAGGATGTATACTTATAGCCGCGGGCCTTTAGGCCGGGAATGGTAAGATGTAAAAAAGTGTGGCTTTAGCCTAATTATCCTGAAAACTATGTCCATTTAACAAGAATAATTATCTTTATAAGGAAGCTAAACTTTTAAATCATAACGTATGAGTATTAAAAAGATCAAAGTTGCGAATCCTGTTGTTGAACTGGATGGAGATGAGATGACACGTATCATCTGGAAATTCATAAAAGATAAATTGATACTTCCTTACCTGGATGTTGATATTAAATATTTTGACCTTGGTGTTGAATACCGTGATCAAACAAATGACCAGGTGACTATTGATTCTGCGGAAGCAATAAAAAAATATAACGTAGGTATCAAATGTGCTACCATTACTCCTGATGAGGCGCGTGTTACGGAATTTAATCTTAAACAAATGTGGAAATCACCGAATGGTACTATCCGAAATATATTGGATGGAACTGTTTTTCGTGAGCCAATCGTTTGTAAAAACGTACCGCGTTTAGTTCCCAACTGGACAGCGCCAATTTGTATTGGCCGTCACGCTTTTGGTGATCAGTATCGCGCAACAGATTTTGTAACCAAAGGAAAAGGAAAACTGACTGTTACATTTACACCGGAGGGTGGAGGTGAAGCGCAATCGTTTGAAGTATTTAATTTCAAAGGAGATGGTGTTGCGTTAACAATGTATAACACAGATGAGTCTATCAAGGGATTTGCACATTCTTGTTTTAATACAGCATTGCAAAAAGGATGGCCGTTGTATCTTTCTACAAAAAACACCATTCTTAAAAAATACGATGGTCGCTTCAAAGATATTTTTGAAGAGATCTATGAGAAAGATTATAAAGCAAAATTCGAAGCAAAAGGAATTGTGTATGAGCACCGTTTAATTGATGATATGGTAGCATCTGCATTAAAATGGAATGGAAATTTTGTTTGGGCTTGTAAAAATTATGATGGTGATGTGCAAAGTGATACTGTGGCACAAGGCTTTGGTTCATTGGGATTAATGACATCAGTGCTTGTTACGCCCGATGGAAAAACAATGGAAGCAGAAGCAGCTCATGGTACTGTAACACGTCACTACCGCGATCACCAGGCAGGTAAACCAACTTCTACAAATCCTATCGCATCTATTTTTGCATGGACAAGAGGATTGGAGTTCCGCGGCAAACTGGATGGCAACAAAGAACTAATTGACTTTTGCCAAGCATTGGAGAAAGTTTGTGTGGAAACAGTAGAGAGCGGAAAAATGACAAAAGACTTGGCTGTTTGTATTTACGGTAACAAAGTAAATCATGGCGAGCATTATTTATATACTGAAGAGTTTTTAAGCGCGCTTGATACTAACCTGCAAAAGAAATTAGCAGCGGTAGGACAGCCGGCGTAAACGAGTGTCACTTCGAGTGTTCAGACTTTTCAGTTTGAATATATTGAGAAGTGATCAAGAATAAAAATTGAACAGGGGTGTTGATTGATTCGATGCCCCTGTTTATTTGAATGAATATTATGCAGTTAAAAGCAACAAAAAATAAATTATTCTGGAATGTTGTTTTGACAGCCTGTTTTTTTGCGGGATTTTCATATATGATTTTTTGCGGACACTACTATGAAAAAATGCCTCAAAAGGTAATATCCATTTTAGCATGTATGACACCCGTACTCATCTACAAGATCAATTTCCAGACAAAACCATGGCAGGATATAACGTTTCTGATCGTTTTCTTGTTACTGTTTGCCGGTGCTCTTTTCTTTGCAACCAAGATGTATACAGATTCCCACTTTCAAAAATATGGAATGCGAGTGGTTGCTAACGTTGTTGAATTAAAAAGTGAACAAATAAAGAGCAATGTAAAGTATAGCGCAATTGTTGAATATACAGTGAATGGGAATGTACATAAGCAATCGATCTCAAACGACGATTTTAAGTTACAGCCAGGCGATACGATTGGATTAACTGTATCAAGTAAAGATCCTGAGTTATATAAATAGCGAGGATACTTTTATTGCTAATAGTAGATTGAAAAGATCAGCCCCTCAAAAACCTATCCGAAAAATTCACTAAATAAATTTTTTCTGTGGCACGTGTAATACCGGTATATAACCACCTCATAAATTCGGTGTTTATCATTTCATCGGTTATGTAGCCATGTTCAATAAAAACATTTTTCCATTGTCCGCCCTGTGCTTTGTGGCAGGTGATGGCGTAAGAAAATTTTACTTGTAATGCATTGAAATAAGGGTTAAGCTTGAGTTCCAGGTAACGTTGGCGTTTATTTGCGATATGCGCATAATCAGCCATTACGTTTTCAAATAATTTTTTCCCATCTGCGCTGCTTAATGATGGTGATTCGGCCATAATGGTATTCATTAATATTTTTGCTTCAAGTTCTTTTTCCTCAGGATAATCTATCATTCGAAAACGAATATGCGCAAAACGGAAACCATAAATGTCTTCTAGCTTTCCAACTTTTAATATTTCAATAATATCTCCATTCGCTATAAATCCTGCTTTTGATTCAGGTGCAAGCCAGAAATAATTATTCTTTACAACCATCATATAATCGCCTGCCGATATTTCATTTTCCTGCCAGCGTATTCTTGCTCTTATTTGTTGGTTGTATTGATTAGCTCTTTTGTTGGAGCGGCAAATGATCATTGTTTCCTCGGTATCTGTTTTGCTATAAGAACTGTTTAATACATCTTCCAATTCATCACCGGGGACATTTTTTATGTCGGGAAAATTAAGATCGAGAAAATGATTAGGGTTTATTTCTTTTTTGATCAGGTCCCTTATTATGGTTGCATTATAAAGTATTCCTGATGTTTCTGATTGCCGCACCACTTCTGTTAACTCAAATGAATCACATTGCGTGTAAAATGATTTGGAAATAAATTCTTTATTAAGTGCCGGGCTTTGATCCGATCCCACGGGTGGTAATTGTGCGCTATCTCCAACCAATAGTACTTTGCAATTATTACCAGAGTATACATATTCAAAAAGATCGTTGAGTAAACTTCTTTTATAAAGCTCTCCTGAATTAGCGCCATCACCGATCATGGATGCCTCATCGACTATAAAAACGGTATTAACGTGTTTGTTTTGCTGAAGTGTATAACCAAACGTATCTCCATCTGTACTGCGGAAATATATTTTTTTGTGAATAGTGTAAGCAGGTAATCCTGAATAGCCTGACAACACTTTTGCAGCCCTTCCGGTTGGTGCCAGCAATATAAATTTGCAGTTGAGTTTATCCTGGCTTTTTACAAGCGCACCAATAACAGAACTCTTTCCGGTACCTGCATAACCTTTTAAAATAAACGATTCTCTTTTTCCCTTGAAGTGGATAAACAAATGAAGCGACTCCAGCAATTGCTTTTGCTGGGCATTAAGTTCGAAAGCAAGTTTCGATTGCAGTAGTCGTATAAATTCCTGGGATAGCATTGTAGTAAAGATAGGAAGCTTGAGGCATCAATAGATAAATTCTTTAATTGTATATTTGAATTGTGAACAAATTCCCCCTTCAAAGGAGGAAATAAACAAATGGAAGTAATAGAGATAAAAAATAAAATTTCGAAAGGAACAAGCCTTGTTGATGATGCTTTTGCGGGAACTTCTTCACAAGGGATGCAGCTTTCAATACAGTTGGGGAGAGAGGATCTGGCTTTGTGTGCGCTTAATATTGGCGAAAACAAATTTCTTGCATTAGAAACATATACGTTCAGAGGAGTTGCGAGTGATGAAATGCTAAAAGAATGTGCGAAAGAAATATTCGAGAAAAGTGTGCTTATTCAAAAAGGTAATTATAAAAAGGTAAGTGCAGCTATTATAAATAACAGATCCAGTTTAGTGCCGCAAGCTTTGTATGACGATTCTCAGAAACAAACTTACCTGGGGTTTAATCATGAACTTTCTACAGATGATGAGATTTGTGTGGACTCTTTTAAAAATATTGATGCAAAAAATATTTATTCTTTTTCTAAATCGATTAAACAGTTTTTATCATCGAAATTTCAAAACCCATCTTTTTATCATTTCTCAACTTCATTGATCGATTCTTTGCTTACTACTTATAAAAATCATGCAACACGAAAAGTGCTGGTGCATGTGCAGTTGACACATTTTGAAGTGGTGGTGCTTGAAAATAAAAATCTGATTTTTTATAATACGTTCAATCATACCACCGCAGAAGATTTTATGTATTACCTGCTTTTTGTTTTTGAACAATTAAAGCTCAATCCCGAAACCCAAGAGGCAATTATCATTGGTGAAATAGAACGTAATTCTGTTATTTACAGCTTGCTTCAAAAGTACATTCGCAATGTTAAGTTTGGTGAGCGTCCCGAAAATTTCTCATACAGTTATAAACTGAATGAAGTTCCAAAACATTTTTATTACAACATTTTTAGTCAGCCACTTTGCGTATAATAAGCGGACAGTTTAAGGGGAGGCCAATAAATCCTCCAAAAAATTTACCGGTAAGGCCTACAACGGATTTTGCAAAAGAGGCCCTGTTTAATATTCTTGCCAACAGGGTGGATATGGAGGAACTTGTTGTACTTGATCTTTTCAGCGGAACAGGAAGTATTGCTTATG
The DNA here is from genome assembly GCA_964593555.1 of uncultured Bacteroidia bacterium. Classification (GTDB taxonomy): domain Bacteria; phylum Bacteroidota; class Bacteroidia; order JAFLBG01; family JAFLBG01; genus CAZQIC01. The sequence continues at coordinate 46,086 of CAZQIC010000012.1, forward strand.
AATTTATTTCAAGAGGGTGTAAGTCGGTAATATGCGCAGATATTAATTACAACTGTGTTGCGTTCATTAACAAAATGTTTGCTGAACTAAAGGCGGATAATGCGAAAGCTTTTAAAGCAAACGCATTTAGTTTTCTTAAAAATCATTTAGGTAAATACGATCTCATTTTCGCAGATCCTCCATTTGAAATGAAGGGGAAAGAAGAAATTATAAAAACTGTTTTTAAAAATAATAACCTGGAAGAAGGAGGGTGTTTGATCATTGAACATCCGCCAACAGACAATTTTTCAAAAGAGGAACACTTTTTGGAGTGTAGGAGATACAATAAGGTAAATTTTAGTATATTCGGTTATGCCTCAGGCAAATAGCAAAAAAATAGCGGTTTTTCCCGGGTCATTTGATCCTATTACAAAGGGGCATGAATCCATTATCAAAAGGGCTTTGCCTTTATTTGATGAATTGATCGTTGCAATTGGTGTTAACTCTACTAAAACAAATTATTTTTCACTCGAAAAAAGGGCGGATTGGATAAAAAAAGTTTTTAAGAATGAGCCAAAGGTGAGGGTCGAAGATTATTCTGGACTTACCATTGATTTTTGTAAAAAAGTAAATGCTAATTATATTTTAAGAGGGCTACGTACTTCTGCCGATTTTGAATTTGAAAGAGGGATTGCACAGATGAACAGTGCAATGAATAATACAATTGAAACTATTTTTATTTTAACAACACCTGAACTTTCTGCAATAAATTCGACGATTGTGCGTGATATATTAAAACATGGAGGTGATGCTTCACAATTTGTACCTGAAGGAATAAGTCTTAAATAAATACTTAAGATGAAAAGATATATATCCACTATTTTCTTTTTCCTTATTTCCCTTTATTCTCTTGCCCAGAAAGTTACGATCAATGGTGAGGCGCCAAACTTTAAGGGAAAAGAGATTGGTGTTTTTGTGTACGATGATCTGATCTCTAATAAAGAAGTTGAAAAGGCAAATACAACAGTTGATGAGAATGGAAAATTCAAATTGGAATTCTCTGTAACTGAAACTCAAAAAGTTTTTCTGCAAATTAATAAACAACATTCTTCTTTGTTTGCTGAGCCCGGTAAACAGTATAAAGTTTTTGTTCCCGCACCTGATTCCGGAAATTATGTAAACCCGAATATCATTAATAATGTTGGCTTATATATACAGGACAACACCGATTCACTGGAACTCAATAACCTCATTATAGGTTTTAACGAACAGGTAAATGATTTTTGGATGAAATACTATAAGCTGTTTGCCATGAGCCGTGGACAGAACAAGTTGGATAGTTTTTCTAAAGCCACAATAAAAAATTACAGCACAGTAAAAAATGAATACTTTAAAAAACATGTGGAGTACTCGTTGGGTTCATTAGTCTATGGGGCATCTCAAGGCAAAAAGAACCAGGAGGAAAAGTATTTTGTTGGTAAGCCTGTGCTCTATAACAATTACGAGTACATGTATTTGTTCAACGATATTTTTAAACAGTATTTGCAAAAAGCGGCATATGATAAAAAGGGCACTGAGGTAGTCGATTTGATTTTGCGCAAAGCTAATTATGAAAAAGTAATGGAGGTAATGTCTATTTATAATCCCAATTTGAGTGATGACACGTTGCGTGAATTGGTATTGCTGAAAGGGCTTCCTGATTTATATTACATGCCTGAGTTTAGCAGGGAGAGTGTTGTGGCGATGCTGGAGCAGGTTATCGCGAAATCAAAAATAGAAGAGCACAAAAAGATCGCAGAGAATTTATTGACCTCATTTAGTAAACTAGGAGTGGGTAAGCCTGCACCTGATTTTACATTGGTAGATAAAAATGGAAAACAAGTAAGCTTGTCTGATTTCAAAGGTAAATATGTTTACCTGGATTTTTGGGCAACATGGTGCGTACCCTGTTTGCAGGAAATGAAAGTTGTTCCTGAATTGCATAAGGCTTATCATGACAAAATTGTTTTTGTAAGTATTTCAATTGATGAGGATATTGATAAGATGAAAAAATTTTTAGAGAAAAATCCAAAATACGAATGGGTTTTCCTTCATACAGGAAAAAGCAAATTAAAGGATGACTATGAGATAAGAACTGTGCCCAGTTATTTTTTAATTGGTCCAGATGGAAAATTTGTAGAATCTCCTGCTGAGAGGCCAAGCGGCACCATAGAAGAAAAATTCATAAAGATCACCCGGCCGCCGGTTAAAAAGCATAAAATAGGGGAGAAGGATTAATAATTCAAAAGCAGATGCTGAAGAGAGTTGAATGAATTCTTAGCAACCTTTTCAAGTTCTTTTTTACCGATCCACTTAACTTTAGTAATACCTTCTTCAATCTGTGGAGTTAATTTGCCAGCGTATTCACTTTTCATTAAAAACCAATACGTTTTTTTAAGAATGAATTTACTCTTGATTTTGTATATGTGCAGTGTCTGAGGTAGTTCTTTTATAATTCTAAGTTGATCAATTCCGCACTCTTCTTCTACTTCACGTATTGCGGCGACATCTTTTTTTTCATCCTTCTCAATTTTCCCTTTGGGTAAATCCCATTTCCCGTTACGATAGATCATCAGTAATTCTTCTTTACTATTTTTAACCAAGCCTCCTGCGCCTTCAATTAATTCAAATAAACCCAGGAAATCTTTTTTCAACACTTCAAAATCATTGTTATAAACAAAAAGCCGTTTGATTAATGAGGAATTGTAAAATAATTCATAAGCCGCTTTTAAGTTCTGCCGGGTGTCGAATTTTATATAAAGAGTGTTTTCGTCAAAACCAGTATTCTGTTTGTCGGATAGTTCTATAGTTTTATCTAATACAAAAAGCTGCTCCCTCATCTTTCAAAGTTCAGATTACAAAGTTAAGTAAACGTATTTTGAGTTTATTGTTTTTGTGAAATAGTCGTAATTCCCCAAAATTAATTTAGCAAAAACAAAGATAATGACGTATTCTATGTGACAGCCTAAAACAAATAAATATAAACACATAAAAATAATGTTTTGTGCGCGTTTTTTTTCATTTACGTTGTTGATTTTGAAAAAATCATGTAGGTTTGTCGCATGATAAAAAGTGATGTATCGGCTCATAAGATCGCGGAGTTTTTATTACAGATAAAAGCCATTAAATTACAACCCAATAAACCCTTTACCTGGGCATCGGGCTGGAAGTCACCTATATATTGCGACAACAGGAAAACACTTTCCTATCCTAAAATAAGAACCTATATAAGACAACAGTTTTCTACTATAATTGTTGAAGAGTATGGTAAGCCGGATGTGATCGTTGGTGTTGCAACAGGAGGTATTGCCATTGGGGCACTTGTTGCACAGGATCTTGGTTTGCCATTTGCATATGTAAGAGCTGAAGCTAAGGTACATGGATTATCAAATCTTATAGAAGGTGTGGTTGAAAAAGGGCAATCGGTAGTTGTTATCGAAGATCTTGTTTCTACTGGAAATAGCAGCCTAAAGGCAGTAGAGTCTCTTCGTAAAGAAGGTTGTGAAGTAAAAGGTATGGCGTCAATTTTTTCTTATGGTTTTAAGGTTGCTGATGACGCCTTTAAAAAAGCAAAATGCAAACTATTTACGCTAAGCGATTACGAAACATTAGTAGAGCAGGCTCTTAAATCAAATCACATTACGGAGAAAGATCTTAAATCATTAAAGGTTTGGCGTGAATCACCGGATAGTTGGGGGCGGTAAAAGCTATCGGTAATTGGTTGTCAGTTATCGGTGAATAATCTAATGACAGTAACAAATAAAACAATTCGAACATGACCCGTATAGAAAGCCAAAAAACAGAAATAGAGCAGCCTGCAAATAAGTTATTTGCTTACTTAAGCGACTTCAATAATTTTCAACAGCTTATGCCTCCGCAGGTTACTAACTGGCAATCAACTGCTGACGAATGTTCTTTCGCTATTAGTGGCATGGCAACTATTGGAATGAAGATTATTGAGAAAATTCCGAATTCCCTTATCAAAATAACATCTCATGGCAAGGTCCCTTTTCAATTTAACCTTGATATTACTTTGAATTCAATTTCAGAAAATAAAACCGAAGGGCAACTTATTTTTTCATCGGAGTTAAACCCCATGATAAAAATGATGGTTGAAAAACCACTGACTAATTTTTTTAATTTCCTTTCTACAAAACTGAAAGATATCAAGGTGTAATCACCAGGATGGAGCCATCAGCATTGCTGAGTGAAACATCTTCTCCATCAGAATTCACTAGTATTAACAAGCCTTTTGGGTTAACTTCTTTAAGTGTACCTCTTAAAATTGTGCCTTCGTTTTTTTTGAAGTCGATAATTTCGCCTTTTCTGTAAAGAAGGTTGTTATAAGCGTTATTTATCGCAGAAGCATTATTGTTGCGCAGTTCAAGATATTTTGCTTCAATAAACGAACAGATATTTTCAGTTAGCGTCGAGATTGAATAATCCTGTTGCGTTTCAATTTTCAGCGAAGTGGCATTGGGTATTGTCTCATCAAATGTTGTTTGGTTTATATTGCAGCCTATCCCGATAATGCTGCTTTGGATGGTATTGTTTCGTAAGTTGTTCTCGATAAGTATGCCTGCAACCTTGTTGTTGCCGATATAAATATCGTTTGGCCATTTTATACTTACTTTTTTGCTCGTTATAAAACCGGAAATGAAGGTGGCGATCCCGACAGCGATGGCCTTATTAAGTTCAAACTGGCGTTCGGCCGAAAGAAAATCAGGGCGCAGTATAATGCTCAGGATAAGGTTGCTGCCCGGTTCGCTTAGCCATTGTTTACTCCGTTGACCCTTGCCCTTCAACTGGCTATAGGCGCTTACAACGGTTCCCTCAGGCAGAAAATCGTTTTTTATGAGTATGGAAGCATAATCATTGGTAGAATCTACTTCTGAGAGTTTAATGTGGTTTTGGCCGATAAATAAGGTCGTCATACGCTGAATTAGCAAAAGAATTAATTATTTTTGTGTTTGCCAATTAATTAGCATATTGTAAGGATAATAAACGTTATAATTAGTAAAGGCTTTGGGTAATGCCGGGGCTATTTTTATGAAAAAAACAAAGGATAAAAAAGTTGTTAAAAAAACAGCAACGAAAAAAGTAGCGAAGAAAAAAACAGCGACTAAAAAGGCATCTGTTAAAAAGTCGGCGACAAAAAAAACCGCTTCTAAAAAGACAGAAAAAAATGATCTTCTGGAAATGATAATAGATGCAGTGCAGGAGAAAAAAGGTGACAATCTGGTGGTGTTGGATTTAAGAGAAATACATAGCAGGGTTTGCGATTATTTTGTGATATGTGAAGGAAGGTCCACAACGCAGGTAGATGCAATCGCAGATTCAGTAAAATACGAAGTGAAAAAAAAATTAAATCAATTGCCATATCATTCCGAAGGATATACTAATTCTGAGTGGATACTGATTGATTATGTGAATATTGTTGTACATGTATTTCAGCCGCAGGTAAGAGAGTTTTATAACATAGAAGGACTATGGGCTGATGCTGATGTAAAGCATTATAACAATTGAATGAAATGGTAATAAACATTATGAAAGCATGAGTGAGGAAACCAATAATACATCGAACGACCATAAAAATCAGTTTGATAAAATGAAGCAAAAGTTAAAGAACAAACCTAAGCTTCCTAAAAATTCATTTAGTATTTACTGGCTATATGCAATAGCTCTTGTTGTATTATTTTCCGTGCAGTTGTTTAATTACGGAGAAAAATCTGTTCCTACAACCTATGCTGAATTTGAGCAGAACATGCTTAAAAAACATCACGTAGAAAAAGTTATTGTTGTTAACCAGGAAGAAGTAGAAGTGTTTATTAAAAAGGACAGTTTGTCTTTGCCGCAATACGCTGATGAGTTAACAAAAAAATCTTTCTCTTCTTCACCTTCTACAGGGCCGCATTATAAATTTAATATTGTTACAGTAGATAATTTTCTGCTTAATCTTGAAAAAGCGCAGGAGAATTTTCTCCCTTCGCAACGTGTGGATACATCTACCGAGACCCGTACAGGCTGGTCTGAATATTTGGGATGGATTTTTCCTATTGCCTTAATGATAGTTTTTTGGTTGGTATTAATGCGCAGAATGGGAGGCGGAGGTGGAGGCAGCCAGCTGTTTAATATTGGTAAATCAAAGGCTACGTTATTTGATAAAGACACAAATGTTTCAATAACATTTAATGATGTAGCTGGTTTGGAAGAGGCTAAAGTGGAGATAAAGGAGATAGTCGATTTTTTAAAGACTCCAAAGAAGTATACAAATCTTGGAGCTAAAATTCCAAAGGGCGCATTGCTGGTTGGCCCTCCGGGTACCGGAAAAACTTTATTGGCTAAAGCAGTTGCTGGTGAAGCAAAAGTTCCATTCTTTTCATTATCAGGATCTGATTTTGTGGAAATGTTCGTTGGAGTGGGTGCTTCACGTGTACGTGATTTATTTAAACAGGCAAAAGAAAAGGCACCCTGTATAATTTTTATTGACGAAATTGATGCTATTGGAAGAGCAAGAGGCAGAAGTGTTTCTCAGGGTGCTAATGATGAAAGAGAAAATACCCTTAACCAATTATTGACAGAGATGGATGGCTTTGGTACAAACAGCGGAGTTATTATACTCGCTGCAACAAACCGAGCCGATATATTGGACAGAGCATTATTGCGTGCAGGTCGTTTCGACAGACAGATATATGTTGATATGCCCGACCTTAATGAAAGAAGGGATATTTTCAAAGTACATCTTAAACCTCTTAAGCTTGATAAGGAAGTTGATGTGGAATTTCTCGCTAAACAAACCCCGGGTTTTTCAGGGGCAGATATTGCGAATATCTGTAACGAGGCTGCACTTATAGCTGCTCGCAGAGATAAAGCATTAGTAGGCAAACAGGATTTTTTAGATGCGGTGGATAGAATAATTGGTGGTCTTGAAAAAAAGAACAAGATTATTCTTCCTGAAGAAAAAAGAGTTATAGCCTTCCATGAAGCCGGTCATGCATCAGTAAGCTGGTTGCTAGAGCATGCATCACCGCTGATCAAAGTAACCATTGTTCCTCGCGGCAGATCACTTGGAGCTGCCTGGTATTTGCCTGAAGAAAGACAAATTACCACCACAGATCAGTTGATAGATGAGATGTGTTCTGCTCTTGGCGGACGAGCTGCGGAAGAAATTGTTTTCGGTAAAATATCTACCGGAGCATTAAGCGATCTCGAGAAAATTACCAAACAGGCTTATGCTATGGTAACTGTTTACGGACTAAATAGTAAAATCGGTAACATCAGCTTCTATGATTCGTCCGGACAATCAGAATATTCTTTTAATAAACCATATAGCGAAAAAACAGCACAGACAATTGATGAAGAGGTAAGTAAGTTGGTAGAGAATGCTTATCACAGAACGAAAGAATTGCTGATGTTGAATAAAGACAAGCTGTCAAAACTTGCAAACCTGCTTTTAGAAAAAGAAGTTATTTTCAAGGAGGACCTTGAAGGTATTTTTGGTAAACGTCCCTTCCCGGATAAAGAAGAATTGCATAGGAAAAGTGCTGAGAAAGCGAGGCCTGTTGACCAAAGTAAACCAGAAGAGCCTTCGAAGAAAGAACCTGTTGTTGAACAAAAGGTTAATCCTCCAGTAGTTGCTTCACTTCCAACTCCGCCTTCAGCGACTCCACAAACACAGGCGCCTGTTTCAGCAACACCTCCGCCTGTAAATACTCCGGTCCAAAAGCCTGTTGTTGTTGCACCGCCCTCGGTACCTGCACCAACGAATGAGAATGGGACTAAAACAGAGGAGACATCTAAAGAGGATGATAAGAAGAAAGAGGACGAGGAAAAACCGTTAACACTTTTTTAATTCATTTATGGAAGACAGTACTTCTAAAGAAAAAATATTAAAAAAAGTTCGTAAGGCACTCAATAATAAATCTTCGTACGAACCGTCAAATGTTGATTTTGATACCGAAATGTATTCAGGTACAGAGGAGCCATATGAATTTCAGTTTGCGCAAAATTTTACTGCTATAAATGGGAAATTCTATTTCTGTGAAAACGAAAAAGATTTTGCTGCCAGTTTGTACCAGTTAAAAAGGGAAAGTGACTGGAAAGAGATATTCTGTTTTGAACCGAAGCTCACGGAGCTTATTCCCTTGGCGATTGATATCAATAACAAACCTAAAGAACTGATCAATGTTGATGTGGGTATCACATCATGTGAGTGTTTAATTGCGAGGACAGGGAGTGTAATGGTAAGTTCCAGGCAGGCCGCAGGGAGGAGACTGCCATTATTCGCGAACATACATATTGTAGTTGCATTTACTTCGCAGATTGTTTACAATATAAAAGATGGATTGAAGCTGATCAGAAAAAAATACGAAGGAAATATTCCTTCTATGATCACTAATATAAGCGGACCAAGCCGCACTGCCGATATAGAAAAAACACTTGTTCAGGGAGCGCATGGTCCAAAGGAAATATTTGTTTTCCTTATCGAAGACACTGCCACCAAAACTTAATGAATAAGGATTGGGAAAATATATATACCTCAACCCAACTACAACAAGTTGAAATAATGAAAGCGATCCTCGCGCAAAATGAAATTCCAAGTGTGATAGTTAATAAGCAAGATTCACTTTCTTATACCAACTTGCAAACAAGAATAATAGGCTTTTGCAGGGGTCTTGTTGGCTTAGTTGGGATTATGCCGCGATTTATGGCATTCTTGCGAGCGGTTAGGTATAAATTTATTGGGGGAATTGAGCTGTTTGTTGAAAGAGATAATGTGCTTAGGGTATTACAAATCACAAATAAATCGGCCGGTGAATAATTTTGTTCTTCGTACAATAACCGGAATTGTATTTGTTGCAGTCATAGTTTTGGCTGTATGGTTGTCCTTCGTTTCTATGTTACTTTTATTTCTTTTGGTTTCTCTGTTAGGGATATGGGAGTTTTTTTCATTGGTAGAGCAGAATGGAAACAGTCCTCAAAAGTACCTGGCCTTGCTGGTAACTTTATTTTGTTTTTTTTCTTTGCTTGTTCGAGGTGTTCCGGAATATTTAGTAATATTTCCGGGTTTAATGTTTATCTCTGAATTGTTTCGAAAAAAGGAACAGCCATTTGTAAATGTTGCCTACACTTTTCTTGGACTGATATATATTCTTCTTCCGTTCTGTTTATTAGCGTGGCATTCGTTTAATTTTTATTCCACTGAAAAGGAAGGATACTATCCGTATTTAATTTTGGGAGTTTTTTTTCTTATTTGGTCTAACGATACATTCGCATACCTCAGTGGTAAGGCCTTTGGAAAAACAAAACTGTTTGAACGTATCTCTCCAAAAAAAACCTGGGAAGGCGCAATTGGTGGCGGTGTATGCACTGTAGCAATTGGAGTTGCATTGTCGCGTTTTTATACCGAGTATAATTGGAATGATTGGATTATTATTTCTTTGATTGTTGTAGTAGTAGGGACATATGGAGACTTAACAGAATCACTTTTTAAAAGAAGTATTAATGTAAAAGATTCAGGAAATATTATTCCGGGCCATGGTGGTATACTTGATCGCTTTGATAGTTTTCTGTTAGCTGCCCCTTTTGTTTTTTTCTATGTAGTTTTTTTGAGAGATTTTTTTGGTTAGCGATGTGTTGAGGATATACTACTTTTCGGATGATCCTTCTAAACGAAAAAAGGTTTATAATTTGATTAAATTTCCGTGTTTTTCAACTTGAATTATTGGATAAATTGGGGTAATTT
>CAZQIC010000013.1:0-55387 GCA_964593555.1 uncultured Bacteroidia bacterium
AAATCTAAAAAAAAATACGGTTACATTTGTTAAAATCAATTAATAGAACCTCCCCATAGTTAATCTTATGGAAAATGCCTGTAAATATTCAGCAGATAAGCGGGCGGATGTAATTGTTGTGGTTAAACAAAGATCAATCGAACTAGCTTTTGTTGATAAAGGAATTGGGATACCGGCTGAAGATATTCACTATATTTTCCAACCATTTCACCGGGCGAAGAACGCGATCTCCTTTAAAGGGCACGGCCTTGGCCTTTCTTTGGTGAAGAGAATAATTGAATTGCACGGAGGAACAATAAAAGTTAATTCTGTTTTAGGGGAAGGAACAACATCTTCCATTGAGCTGCCGGTAAGCTAACTTTAATCTCTTTTTAATCTGAGGTTTATAGTTAAATAATTTATTTGATAGATATTTATACCACATACACAGAGGTATATTTGCTTGATAATATTCGCGCTTGCTTAAAACTATTGCACCTTAAAAAATACTAACGGTTTATTTTCTCGGGCGTAAAAACTTTTTGCAGGCGCGTTAATTTTAAGACTCCTCTTATTTTATAACGCTTACTCTTGAGGTATATTTTTGTGTTTCTCCGTTGTTCCAACCACAGTCAATCAAAACAACATAAACGTCCTGTTGCACATTGTTCCCATTCCAGGCACTATTGGTAGAATTGCTATTAAAAATTAGATTTCCCCAGCGATCATAAATTTTCATATTCACATAGCTAAGGTTTGATCCGGCAACGGTAAATACATCATTTACATTATCTCCATTTGGGGTAAAACAATTAGGGAAAAATATAGTATTGTCACAATTGTCTTTAGTGCTCACAACAACAGAATCTCTTTTGGTCTGACAATTACTTGTGACTTCCACCCAATAAGTTCCCGATGAAGAAGCTACATATGTCGAATCGGTTGATCCATCCTGCCAGAGATAAGTTGCATTATTTTGAGCAACACTATAAGTTATGGTTTCTCCCGGACACAGGTCCGCATTATCACCAAGATCCCAATCAACATCATCAATGCGCATAACAAAAACATCATCAATGTAATAATAAGCTACATCACTTCCGTTACCTGTATATCCTGCCAGCTGTGTAATGCTTGCGGTGGCATTACTCTTAAAATTTCCAATAATTAAATGATCTTCACCACCAGTTGCCATGAAGCATCCGGAAATTTTAGTGTAATTACTATTGGAAATATAACCACCGGTTTTTGAATCGGTAACCTGCGGAGTGAGCGGTAACGCATAACCTTGAGTAAGATCAACGTATTGTCCGTTCGAAAAATAAAATCCAAACTCGTCTATTGCCAATGTGCTGTGTGGATCAAGTTGGATATACATTTCTACATAGTAGTAATTGTTAGCAATCATAGGAGTACCTAATTTATTTTCGAAGTATTCATGTTTGTCACCACTGGTATAAACATAAATGCCGCCATGCTTCGTGCCTGTTCTAGGTGACGCACATAAAACATCCGGTGTGCCACCAGAGGCAGGAAACCAATCGGATGTACAATTATTACAGTTAGATGCAGACCACCAGCTGATTTCCCCAACACAACCCGGAAAACCTTCAAAGCTATAATCTGCAACAATATTTTGCGCAAAAGCAGGGGCGTTTCCCCAAATAAGAGCAGTAAACAGAAAAAAGTGTAGTGTTCCTATTTTCATGATGATTATAAAAATACAGAAAAAAGGATAAAAACGAATATATAAAATGGGGTAATTATTCTATTTCTAAAGTAATAAAAAACAGATTTTACAGAGTGGGAAAAAAATGCAATTTTAAATTAAGTTTCTGAGTGCTATTGCTTGGCCAGTGTAACTACATACTTTAATATGTTTTGTTCGGCTTCGGCATCCAGGTTGGCATCTTTATACTTATTTGCTTTTACCACCATTTTGGGATTAATCTCTCTCCACTGTGATTCCGTATAGTCTCCTGCTTTTTTTAATCCGTGGCAGGTACCGCAATTGCCGTCATAAAGTGTTTTTCCAAGGACTAATTGGTCGTTGGTAGTACCTGGAAATTTAAATGCTGCCCTTTCCAGTTCAGCCGGAGTAAAAGTAGTTGGCGCAACGGTGGTAGTGATATTTTTTTTCGAACTGCAGGCAATTATAAAAATTACTGATAAGGTGATAAGAAGGGGCTTCATATGTTTTAAGATAAGATCCTAAAAGTATGAAAATATTTTAATAAAATTTCTTTATTGTTACTGTGATAAATTTTAATATCTGTTTATGCTATAAGTGCTTTAGTATTCTCCTCCATATTTTTCGTCGTTTTTAAATTCGCTTTAATGGTAAAATAAAAAGTACTTCCTTTGCCAGGCTCTGATTCTACCCAGATTTTACCTCCGTGTCGTTCAACTATCTTTTTGCAAATGGCCAGGCCAATTCCGGTTCCCTGGTATTTGTCCTTACCGTGGAGGCGCTGAAAGATCACAAATATTTTATCCGAATATTCTTTCGGTATTCCAATGCCATTGTCTTTAATTGAAAATAAATAATCGCCATTCTCCCTCTTCCATGAAACATGTATCTCAGGACTTTTTTCCCCTTTGTATTTAATGGCATTGCCAATTAAATTTTGAAACAACTGGTCTATTAAAACAAGGTCACCGTAAACTGTTGGTAAATCATCTGCCACAATATTGGCATTACTTTCCTTAATAGAATTGGCAAGGTTTTGTAAAACGTCTTTCAACAGATCATTCATATCAATATGCTCAAAAGGTTTAATCCTGTTAACGCGGGAATATTCCAGGAGACTATTAATAAGATTTCTCATCCTGTTGCTTCCATCAATCGCAAAATTTATAAAGTCATTCGCATCCTGATCTAATTTATCCTTGTAACGTTTTCCCAAAAGCTGTACATAGCTTGTAATTGTTCTTAAAGGTTCCTGCAAATCGTGGGATGCTACATATGCAAATTGCTCCAGGTCGGCATTGGAGCGGCTAAGCTCAAGGCTTTTTTGTTTAAGTTCGGATTCCGCTTTTTTACTTTTTGTAATGTCACGGGCAAAAGCAATAAACAAATATTTTCCCTTAAGCTGTGTTGGTGCAATGCTGAGTGCACAGGCGAACTCTGCTCCGGATTTATTCAATGCTTCCAGCTCTATCGTTTTATTGAGTACCGGCCCTTCCCCGGTTTTAAAAAAGTGCTTCATGCCATTCAAGTGTCTCTCGCGATATTTTTCCGGAATAATAAAATTTTGCAAGGGGTTTCCAATTATCTCATCAGCCTTCCATCCAAAAATAATTTCTGCCTGCGCATTCCAACGTACCACATTACTATCACTGTCAATCACAATTACCGCGTCCGGCGCACTGTTAAAAACGGACTGTATCTGTGCTTCGCTTTCTATTAATTCTTTATTTACAAACTCGAGATCAATGGTACGTTCTATAACTTTTTGCTCAAGACTTTTGTTGAATTCGTTTAGTTTGTAATTTTGCTGCTGGATTTGACTAAGCATATTGTTGAATGCATCAGTAAGCAGCCCTAGTTCGTCTTCTCCTAATTTAGTGGCCCGTACGGAATAATCACCTTTTTCAGAAATTGCCTTTGCTGTTTCTGCTAAAACTGTAATTGGTTCTGAGATTCTCTTTTGAAGAATACTTGATAAAAAATACGCAAGTAAAAAAGACAGGCCAATGACAAAAATGGTTAGTATGCTGTATAATTTAAATCGCTCGTACATGGCCTGAAGATCAGATTTAAGATAAAGCGTTCCTAAAAGATTATTATTCTGAATCACTGGCGCAAACCCATCTATGAACGAACCTTTGAACTCATATCCTCGTTTTTCAGGCTTAGCGGGGAAATTAGTCAGTGAGGATGTGGCGGGATATAGGGCAAACAACTTTCCATCTTTATCATAAAGGCTGGCGGCCACAATATGCTGCTCAGCGGCAAGAGCCGATAAAATTTCTTTAGCATCATCGGGGTTTGCAAAAGCGAGCGCGGCTGTACTATTTGCTGCAATAATTTTTCCTGTTGTAGAAAGTGTTTGAATTGTTTTTTGCCTGAACGAATAATATTCGTAAAAGAAAAAGGCGGAACATGTTACCAGCAATACCGAGCCGCTGATGAGAATAATAACTCTCATCAGTTTTTTTCGTATCGGCTGATCTTTTAATAGCATATTATTTATTTTTTATTTGGCTCAAAAATCTCCGCCAGTCTTAAAAGTTTAGAGCTAACTACCAGGTTCGCCGCCTTTATTGATTCTAAATTAATCTGCAGCTGTGTTTTATTACTCTTTGTAAAAAATCTCACCATCCCGCCGCGTTTCATAAAGTCCGGCGCATCACTAACCGTAAGAACGCTTTGCCCCTTGAGTATTGTTTCGAGCTGGCCAAATTTATTTGTTTCGGTTTGATTGATAAATAGAATATGGCAGGGCTGAATTTGTGAGATGGAACTAAATCGCTGAATTATTAAAGGATGTCCATTTACTTTTTCTCCTGTAATAGCATCATGCAAATAGGATCCAAAAGGATTTTCACCCAAAATGCCAATGACCAATGGTGATCCCGGATTTGCGAATGCAGCAGCCGGCCATTCTATAAACTGTGTAAAGTTGAAAAGAAAAATTGCTTTTATCTGGTATTCACGCGAAGCAGGTGGTTGAGCCGTTGTAAAAGATACGCTAAACATCGCCAGCAATATGCTGGCAATAAATTTAGGCGCTATCATTTTTAAAACGGTCATATTTATTTTTTTAAAATCGGCATACTACTTTTCCATAAATACTTCTGGGTATTGAATACAAGCCAATTTCGAAATGTTCATCTTCTAAAAGGTTTTGACCAACTACAGAAACTTCTAAATGATCAAATTGTTTTGCCAGCCGTATATCAAATGTGAAATATGCCGGTGTGATTGTTACAGGGGGAGTTGAATTTAATGCATCAACATAACGTCCGGTAAGATCGAAAGAAAAATATTTAGGCAAATTCATAATGGACTGAAAAGTAAATTGATGTTTGGGATCAACTCCCTCTATATTATTACTGATGGATAAAACAGTGGGGCTTGTGGACGAAATATTTTTTTCAAAATAGTTATAACCAAAACGTAGTCTCCACCATGATGTTGCCTGGTAATTGCTATAAACTTCTCCGCCCCATGAATCGGCTTTTTGTCCGTTTGCAATTATAGTTGGGGTAGCAGAGTTTGTATAAGTATTAAAACTTCTGAGATCGGTGTATTGATTATAAAAAGTCGCAAAAGATAAAAACAAATTGGTCATGCTTTTTGTGCGATACCCGAGTTCGTATGCGATGACATTTTCTGAAACGAATCCCAGGGGAGTATAAGTTTCTCCTGTGGGAGTTATAAGATCTGCGTCGAATCGGCTGGGTGTTCTTACAGCCCGCGAAACGGAAGTCCATACGGTATGATTTTCATTCGGAGTATATGCAATTCGGGCACTTGGCTGAATTTCAATTCCGGTAAAAACATTGTTCGATATTTTACTTCCAATAGTTAATTTTAGCAGATCGGGGATACACATTATTTCATCTTGTAAAAAAGCGTTTGCTAAGGGCATAAGTTTATTGGGTGGAGAAAAGATAAGGTTGTTTGTAATATCACCCATATACCGGTATGATGCGCCCACAATAATGTTTTGGATTTTTCCGATAGGAAAATGGTACTGAATATCTGCATCATAAGTAATAACCTCATAATTAAGCGGATTTTTTGCGGCCGGTGATGTTCGTGTAGTATGATCGGCAAATACTCTGAATGTTAAGTCTGATTTTTCAGAAAATAAATGTGTAAAACGGAACAGCCCATTTTGTCCTGTAACAAGCATACGTCTGGATAAATTATTTTCATCACCTGTATATATATCGCTCTGTAAAGTGATAGTATTATTTTTAGAAGGATAATAATCCATTCTAAATCCTCCTTGTTTCATCAATTGCCTGTTAACAGTATCGGTAGTGCCGAATCTTTTCATTTCAAAATGCTGGCCATATATTCTGTAAAATAATTTTTCACCTATTTTGCCACCGTAACGCATTTCGGAATGGTCCTGGAAAAAATTCGATGTCCCCACTATTTGCGATACGTAAAGGCCTTGTGTTTTATCTGCGCTTTTTGTTTTTATATTGATGACTCCATTCACCGCATTTGCGCCCCATAAAGTTCCGCCCGGACCGCTGACTACCTCAATAAGTTCTATGTCTTCAAGCATTATGTTTTGCACATCCCAATAAATGCCGCCAAACAACGGATTGTAAATTGATCGTCCATCTATAAGGGCAAGTAGTTTGTTGGATATTAATCCCCCGGCTGTTGGCAATCCGCTGAAACCGCGTGCAGTAATGGACCAGTCATGAGAATTGGCTTTGGCAATTTGTAAGTTAGATGCTAAGCGTAATGCTTCGGGGAGCCTTACTACTCCTGATCTGCGAATGTCTTCAGGAGTGATGATCTGGATTGCCGATGCTACCTCAGTTAATTTCTCAGGTTTCATAGAGATGGAAGTAACCTCAATATTCATTAATTCTTCGAGGCTCAATAGTTTTAATTTATTGGATGAGAGTATAGAATCATCTTGTGCCTCCGCGGAGTTATGTATTAATAAAAAAACAAAAAGTACCTTATAAAAAAAGGTACGCTGTCGGAAGGTTAATTTTTTAGTTGGACCGGGGATACTTTTAAGGGGGTTCATAAAAAATTATTTTTTAACGGTTAATCATAAAATTATTTCTCGAATTTAATGACTGGGCGGTAATTTAACAATTGACAACCAAAAATTTTCAATGGTTGTAATTACATGAATGAATTGATCAAAGTCGACGGGTTTGGTTATATAGCAATTCCCATGGTGGGCATAGGTACTAAGGATATCTTTTTCTGCAGAAGAAGTTGTGAGTACAATTACGGGAATAAGCATAAGTACAGGGTCCGATTTGATCACTGCAAGAACTTCACGTCCATCTTTTTTTGGCAGGTTAAGGTCAAGCAAAATAATATCGGGAGTCGCTGCGTTTTTATATTCACCTTCTTTTTTTAGAAACAGCAAAGCCTGTTCTCCATCCATAGCTACGCTCAATTGATTTCGGATCTTCCCATCCTTAAGCACTTCTTCTGTAAGCCGTATATCGGCGGGATTATCTTCAACCAATAAAATATGAACAGCCTGCGAGGTTTCTTTATTATCCATTGAGACTCGTTTGGTTAAATTAATATGGTCGTTTCCTTGAATTTTGTCCGGATTTAAAACATGCGTGTCCATACCAAGAATACGAGAAAAAACGATTTTAATCGGTGGCTTTTCGGTAAACAGGGGCTAAAACAAGCCCAACTTGATCAAAAACGGGGTAAGATTTTGACTAATAATAGCTAAGTTTAATAGCTCCAGGAGTTGTTAAAAGAGTCAAAAAAGTCTATCCCAAATTTTATCTGTCCGCTTAACGTGGAATACGTACTATTTGAAACAACATAATAACACCCGATCTTAAAACGCTGCTCCTTTATCCGGAAAACTTTTTCTAATCCTCCATAAATTTCTGCATGTTTAAAATTATTGTCTTTTATTAAAAGTATTCCGGCGCCTCCGACTTCAAGCAGGTGTAACTTTTTTATGAGAGGAACTTTGTTGAGTAAAGATCCGTTGAAAGAATGTAAATAATGTGCTTGTAAAAATTCATTGCTGGTATTTAATGATGGGCCCAACAATTGAAATGATTTAAGTGGGTTTGAAAAAAAGTAATCATCCGATCCTCTGAAGAATTTATTTTCAGTAAGTAAAATTGATTTATTGTTGAAGTATCTCCCGGTATAAATATTCCATTTGGATGCCCCTGCGGTTCCTAATTTAATTTCATCCTTTGCCTGCAGTTGTATAAAATCAAAATCGGATACACTATTTAATATTCCCGGAATCCCTTTTCTGTAGGATAATGTAATCGTAGGGTATTTGCTGGCTAATTTTATTTTTTTGTATGGCTCGGTACGGTATTGTTGTTTTATAACGTATGTAATTTTCACATCAAGCAATGCAAGGTTGGTTGGGTTAAAGACAGCTGTGCTATCATCTGCTCCAAATGCCTGGCGCGACCACGAACTGAATTTAATATTATTAAGCGGACGTTTTGTTACATATTCGCCAAACACATCCAGGGAAAGTCCGTTAAACAACTCTATCTCATTGCCAAGTCCATAGGTTTTTTGTCCAACATAATTACTCATGCTAAACGTTCTGGTAATTGATTCGAAGGAATTCAGCACGCCATATTCATCTGCATAACGAACGTGTATTCTTGCAAATTGTTTTGGAAGGTATAAATATGAAGTACTAAAATCTCCCTTTAGGTCTTTATTGTTAAAGCCGTAATTGAATAAAAAATTTGTTCTTATGTCATACCCTCTGCTGAATTCTTTTTTATAGGTTCCTTCCAGTCGGTGCCTGTATCCTCCAACACCAAATGGGTTCATGGAAGGAAGCAGCCCGTTCAAATAAATACTCTGTTTTTTTATACTATTTTGAAAGCTGACACCAAAAATTATTTCCTCCCATTTTATACGATTAACAATGGAGTCTTGCTTAAGCTTATATGCAGAACTGCTTAAAATATTTTCTATACTGTCTTCAGTATGAATAAAGGTTAGTTCGTCTGCTTTAAGTGTAATGGGCCGCAATGTTTCCCAATATGCCGGACTTTTTTCATAAGCACTGTCCAGCGTTATACTAAGTTCGTCATTAAAAAAATTTTTCCTGAATACCGGGTTGATTTCGTATTTTGAATAATCAATATAAGTGTTCCCCAGTTTGGTTTCTTTCCCGAGCTTACGGTTGTAAACAAAATCTTCGTGTGCAAGCATCCATATACTGTCATTTACAGTTTGATACTTTTGAATAATATTAAAATGACCGAAATAAGTTAGGTAGATAGGATCAACTTCAAGATTCAGCGCCTTTATGCACCAGAGTTTATCAACGATGTAAATGTATCCGCTGAAGAGTGCGGCATCCGTTCTCTTAGGTGTGACAAGAATTTTATTTATCCATTGCCCGTCCTCTAAAAAATATTCTTCGAGTTTATATTTATAGGAGAGAAGAGCTCCCGAACTAATTGGTGATACAAGTGGAGAAGAAGATAACACAGGTATATCAAGTGTATTGTAATAAAAATTGAAATCGGCTTCCGCAATATTTGTTTTAAAAAGAAACCTGTTCACGCCCGGTTCTGCATATACGGGGAGGTCACGGTTCTGTGTTATGCTTATGCCAAAACTTGCTCCCGCTGTGCCAGTGAATTTTTCAGAGATATCATGGTAGGCCTCTTTAATTTCTTTGGTGTTTGGATAATCAACATAATATTTGCCGTACGATTCTATAAAATTCATTTTTTCTTTAGTGATCTTCTCTGGCAAAGGATTTGTTTTGGAAGTGTCTTTCTTAAGAAATTCTTTTTCAAGGGAAGATTTAATATATAAGTTGCAGCTATAGCTGTTCACCGGTTTTCTGAATTTTTCTCTTGACTTAATTGCGTTTTTAATTATTTCATATGCGGGATCTTTGCCTTGCGTTGAAATATTTACTTCTTGTAATTCCGTAGCTTTTGTAGTAAGGATGACATTAAGTCTTTGATGTTGATCATTTATTTCTATCTCAACAATTTTTTTTTCGTATCCAAGTGCCTGAAAGACTATTGTTTGCTTGCCGCTGGGTAATTCAAGAAAGTATTGTCCTTTTATATTTGAACTTACAGCAAGCGTTGAGTTTTGTTTGTATACAGTTACATAGGGCAGGGGCGTATTCTGCTCATCAGTAATGATGCCTGTTAATTGAAAGGCGAAAGCTTTAACAGATAAAAATAAAAGGGGAATAAATAAATATTTTTTCATTAAAAACAGGCAAACACTTTTGTCACTGTGAATAAGCAATCTTTAAGAAAGCGGAATTGATTTTCCGGATAAACTTAGGTAAAAACCGGATAAAAACAGTTAAAATGTAAGGAGGATGGTCCTGAGGCTAAGTGCAATTACGAGTGCACCTACGATGATCATTAATGGACGCGGTTTTATCAGGCGGCAAACGTATGCCCCTATGGGCGCTGCCAAGACTCCGCCAATAATTAATGCAAGTGTTATAGAAAAATAATGAAACTCATGAAGCGATAGGAAAAAAGTTATTGACCCTGCCATTGCAATAAAAAATTCGGCGAGGTTAACGGAACCAATAGTATAAAGCGGTGCTCTGCCTTTATTGATGAGGGTGCTTACAACCACGGGCCCCCAACCACCACCGCCAACCGCATCTAAAAACCCGCCTGTGATTGCAAGAGGAAAAATATTTTTTGTCTTTTTCTTTTTTGCTTTAATGATTGCTCTTTTTATTATCAGAATACCCATGACCAATAGATAAGCAGCAATATAGGGCCTCAGAATTTTCCCATCAATATTGGAGAGAATATAGGCGCCTATTACAGCGCCAATTATTCCGGGGATAACGAGACTCTTAAATAATTTTTTATTTATATTTTTTAACCTCCAATGCGAAAGGCCTGAAGCGCCTGTTGTAAATACTTCCGCGAAATGTACGCAGGCGCTTGCATAAGCGGGCGGTACTCCGCTGCTCAATAACAAGGTGTTGGATGAAATACCGTAGGCCATACCTAACGCGCCATCAATAAGCTGCGCCGCAAAACCGATGCAAATAAATATCAGGAAGCTTGAATCAATGGTACGGCTTGCAAAAGAAGTAACAGTTTGGGCGTAAACAAACAGAAGAATACTAATGAGTATTGTAAGGAGCAATAGCCCACTCCAATAATACCATTTATTGACAAAACTTCTCCTTATTTTTTCTACTGCTATCATATTGAGCCTGCAAATATACTAATAATCTACTAGTTTAGTAGACTTTATAAAAATATTTGATCGCAATAAGATTTAATTTTTAGATCCAAGGTCAAATAATAAACTCACATAATATAGGCCCCCAATAGTTGGCCCCGCCGCATATTGAATGTATCTATGATTTAATAAATTGGTGGCGCCGATTTTTATAGTTGTTTTATACTTTGTTAATTTATAATTGAACTGTACATCAATAGTATTAAATGTGGGAATTGTGCCGGTTGCCAAAGGGCTTTCCCACTGATAGGAATCCTGCCATTTCCAGACGATATTGAATCCTGCGTTTTTGAATATCTCTCTGTTTCCAAATTGTAGATTGAATGACCATGCCGGAGTATTAAAACCTGTTATGAATATGTCATCGCCACCTTTTACAGATAATTTATTCCAGTTGATATTGGTAGATAAAGTATAAGATCTATAAAAAATGTAACTCAGCCGCAATGCCGATCCATAGGCTTTATAAGTGTTGATAGCATTTGTAAAAACACGGTAACGAGTACGTGTTGAATTAGTATTAGCAGCAATATCAATTGCAGAGCTGTCTGAACCTATATTGTGCTTAGGCACTGATACTTCTACCTGGCCAAGAAATCCTTTCATGATATTGTAATAAAAATCAAGATCCACAATTAATTTGTTGTCGAATAGAATTGCTTTGTACCCAAAGTCGAATGCCTGTATATGTTCCGGGCTAAGTTTTGGTAAGTTGGCAATTGCGAGTAGTGATTTGTTTGCCAATATTGCGCTGTCTTTTGCAGTGCCGGTTAATCCTTTAATAGAATTATTAAAATTATTTACGGACACCTGCGTATAGGAATTCTCAAGATATCCCAAGCCTTCATTTACTCTTTCCAATCCGCCAACGCGCCGAACATTACCATTGTTTACGAACGATAGTGCTTCAAACAGCGCAGGGAAACGGTATCCATCCTGGTAGGAAATGCGAAATGAATTTTCTTTGTTGGGAGAATATACAACAGCGGCACGCGGATTGATTTTTCCTCTAAACTCAGGATTTCGATCATAGCGGAATGAGCCAACTAATTTCAATTTATTATGAAAAAACTCTTTACTCAATTGTAGGAATCCCCCGTACTTATTGTAGAATTGATTTTTTCCGAATTTTCCATTTGCATCGGGGAATGTTCTTTCATTTACGGGTCTTGAAAAATCTACAAAATTATTTCCATCCGGAATTACTATATATGTACGCGCATCGGCACCGATCAAAATATTTAATGCGCTATCAGTGAGATAGGAAAGATCATACTGGAATTCTCCATGAACAGTTCTGCTTTTTTGCCACAATGCGGAACCGCCCACCGGTGAAGTAGTTCCGGCCACCACACTTGGATGATCCCAATTGTTAATGTGTGTAATACTGTCGAACCGTTGATCAAATGCTGCTGAACCGGGTTCAGGCCGTCCGGCATCTGCTGCAACACGGGCCAATTGGTGCGCTGTTACAATATCAGTTCCCTCGTTTATTTCAGTTTCAAGTTTTACCTGGTAATCGTTTTTCCATTTAGTGTTTGATTTAAAACTAAGATCAAGGTTATCCGCCGTAGGTTTTAAATTGTAAGAATTGCCTGTATTTTCCGAGTTAGTATAAGTTCTTGTTTGAAGGTAGCGGTTTTTATATTCAAAAGCATGGCTTTGAAGTAGTACATTATCCAACTGTATTTTATTTCCTCTCTGAAAAATGCCGTCCATTGTGCCTACCCTGTATATGTAGCTGATCTGCGATTTGTCATTGACTTTGTAAAATAATCCGGCATCGGTTTTTGTTGTATTTACATTTTTATGCACGAGGTCTTTTTCCCAATAACCCGTACGCCTTACATTGTAAGTTTTGCCGTTTGCTGTAACTGCAACTAGATTATTACTTTCATCTCCATATTTATTCCATGCATCGTACGCAGGATTATTTTCAGGAGAGTTAAACTCCGGATTTTTGGGATTTGAAGTAGTGAGTTCGAATGTATTCTGATCGGTTGCAGAAGAGGAAACCCAATCTATTCCCTGGAAATGTGATGCATTAAAGCGATAAGCAAATCTGTTTGTGGAATCAAAAGTTCCGGCAACTCTAAATGCAGTTTCGATAAGTAAACTTGGCGAATGATCTTTGCCGTCAACATGATTGATGCCGGTTCGCTGGTAAACGCTTACGCCTTTATTTAAAAAAGGATTTTTTGTTTGCAGGTTGGCGAGACCATTAATGGAATTAATTCCATACAATGCGGATGATGAACCGGGAATGATCTCTACACTTTTTATGTCCAGCTCATTCGGCCCTATAGTATTACCAATAGAAGCGCCGAGTGTGGGAGCCTGTATATCTACACCATCTACCAATTGCATGAACCTGAAATTGTTCGGGTTGTTGAAACCTCTTGTATTAGGCACTTTAAAACTTAAGCTGGGAGAAGTGAGTTGTACACCTTTTACATTTTCCAATGCATCATAATAGGATGGGGCAGGGGTTTCGCGTAATGCTATGATATCTAACTTATCAATGGCTACGGGCGATTTTAAAATATTTTCTGAGACACGGGAAGCAGATACAACAACCTCATTTACTAATACTGATTGTTGTTTTATTTCAAGATTGATATTGCTTTTTTCTGTCTCTATAATAAACTCTTCTTTATCATAGCCTATTAGTGATACCACAATAGTAAATGGAAAACTATTGGTTGTTTTAAGAATAAAATTTCCGTTAACATCCGTCTGTGACGCTTCGGTAGTACCTTTGATATATATGGTTACACCAACAAGTGACTCGCCTGTTGTTTTGTCTTTTATCCTTCCGGAGAGTTGTATGCGGCCACTTTGTGACCATAGAGAAATACTTATTGATAAAAGTACTGCAGTAAATATTGTTTTCATGTGTATTTGTTTTTGTTTTTTATTGTCACATGCCCGCCTGCTACCGGGCAGGGAATACGCCCATATATTCATTCCCGGTTTGTATACCGCTTAGGATTATGGCTTTTCATAAAATGATAATGTTATAGTTAATGGAATAGAATAAATCGTGGGTTAAAAAAGAATTATCATGTCGTTGGACAACAACAACACATTCGCATAGAATAAAAACGAAAAGAGAGTAACATAAAATGGCAATGTTTTTTAATCGGGTGCAAATATATAAATAGTCTACAAACTTAGTAGACTATTTGCGAAAATTATTTTTTGACATTGAAAATCAGCGAGTTGATTAAGAAAATAATGAGATTATTTTTTCTTTTTGAGTTTTTTACCTTGGGAAGGCAGTTTTTCCAGGCGCTTTTCTCTTTCGAGCAGATCCTCAACGGTGGTTTTAGAAAGTATGCGAAGGCTGGCATCTCTTACATCTTTTGCGACATCGCGCATGCTGCAGGTGACTTCGTCTAAACATTCAGCGCAGCGTTCATAAAAATTAAGACTCACGCAAGAGGTAATCGCAATAGGACCGTCCGTCAACCGCAATACACTACTTAAAGAAACATCGGACGGTGGTTTAATAAGATAATATCCTCCGCCTGCTCCTTTTTTACTGGCGAGAATGGATTGTTTCCTCAGATCAAGTAAAATGGCTTCAAGGAATTTTTTAGGAATTCTTTCTTCCTCTGCTATCTGACTTATAAGTACCGGACCCTGCTCATATTTTTTCGCGAGATATACGAGGGCCTTAATGGCGTATTTGGATTTTTTGGAAAGCATTTATGAATCGAAATTACAAAAAATATTCAAGGGCTAAAGAATAGGTATATGCACAAAATATACCCTTAAGGCTCATGAACGAAATGCCTTACCCCTAAGCGTCATCGAAGGGCAAAATGCGAAGTAGTACACCTTAAATGGGGCTTAAATAGAAAATAACACGATGAATAATCAATTAGAATAGCAATAATATTTATTATTAAATAATTGAAGATCAATATACTAACTATATAAAATATTGTTTTGAACAACACTTAAATTTTCTTATAGACTGTTCCCCGGTAATAGCTTGCGGTAAGTTTGGATCATAATCATTAAAAACAATAACACATGAAACTAGTCTACTCTTCAACAATGTTTTTATCGGCAATATTCGGATTGAATAGAACAAGAGTTAAGCCGTTAGCTGTTTCAAATAGAACTGCAGATTCAGGAGTAAACTCCATTTATGAAATATCATTAAAGTCAATTGATGGAAAGTCTATAAACTTGGGCCAGTATAAAGGAAAAAAAATATTGATAGTTAATACTGCATCTAAATGCGGGTTCGCGCCTCAAATGGAAGAATTACAAAAGCTGCATGAGTTACATGGTGATAAATTAGTTGTGTTGGGTTTTCCAAGCGAAGATTTTGGCGGACAGGAATACGATAACGATGCGAGTATTGGAGAATTTTGTATAAGAAATTATGGAGTAAGTTTCCAGTTATTCGCGAAAAGTTCTGTATCGGGAGAGAACAGCAATCAGTTATTCAAATGGCTTACGAATAAAGATGAAAATGGCTGGAATGATAAATGCCCGAATTGGAATTATTGTAAATTTCTTATCAATGAAAAAGGTGAATTGGAAAAATGTTTTACATCTGCAGTAAGTCCTTTGAGTGAGCAGGTAATGTCATCACTATAGTCGGGGGGCGTTTATAATCTACATCAACTCAGATAACTCCAGCCAACGCATTCCTTTTGAATCGAGCAGTTGTATTACTTCTCCTATACGACGGGAAAGCTCAAGAATTTCTTCCGGAGCCGTATCGGGTAAATTCATTTTCTCTGTAATTGTTTTTTTCGCTTCTTCTAGTTGTTGAATTTCTTTCCCGAGTTGTTCGTATTCATATTTCTCTTTGAAGGATGCTTGCTTTTTATCTTTTTCAGGCTTCGGCGCTTCAATTAGGGGCTGCTCAATTATTTCTTCCTGTTGTTTCCCCTTTTTTAACTCGGCTTCCTTCTCCCTGTATTGTGTATAGTTACCTGGAAAATCTCTTACAACTCCTTCTCCTTCAAAAACAAAAATATGGTCAACCATTTTGTCCATAAAATACCTGTCGTGTGTTACGATCAATACACATCCCGAAAAATTCAATAAAAATTCTTCCAGTGTATTTAATGTCTGCAGGTCAATATCATTGGTAGGTTCATCAAGCACCAAAAAGTTTGGATTCTTCATGAGTATCGTTAACAAATAAAGTCTTTTCTTTTCCCCGCCGCTTAATTTAGAAACGAAGTTATATTGAACATCAGGAGCAAAAAGAAACCGTGTTAACAATGCTGATGCTGTTAATTTTGATCCGTCGCTCAAAGGAATAAAATCGGCAATGTCTTTTACAACTTCTATTACTCTTTTATCTTCATTCAATTTCATCCCGCTTTGCGAGTAATAACCAAAAATAATTGTTTCACCTTTTTGTATTTTACCTGCATCAACTTGTTCCAGGTCCATACACATATTTAAAAAAGTAGTTTTGCCAACACCATTTTTGCCGACAACTCCAATGCGCTCACCCTTTTTAAAAATGTAAGAGAAGTTTTTTAATATAGGGAGTTCACCATATGCTTTGGAAACTTTTATCATCTCCAATATTTTACCGCCAAGCCTTGACATCTTTACATCAAGCTGCAACTTGTCTTCTGTTTTTTTGGAGAAAGCTTTATCCTGCACATCGTAAAATGCATCCACTCTCGATTTGGATTTTGTCCCTCTTGCCCTTGGCATTTTGCGAACCCATTCCAATTCCCTTCGGTATAAATTCTTTGCCTTATCGATCTCGCTGTTGTCTATTTGTTCCTGTTCGGCTTTTTTCTCCATGTAATATTGAAAATCGCCTTTGAAAGTAGTGAGCTTTCCATTATCCAGTTCAATGATCTCGTTACAAACTGCATCTAAAAAATACCGGTCGTGGGTAACCAGCAAAATAGTAAGGTTACGGCCTGTTAAATAATTTTCCAGCCACTCTATCATTTCTACATCAAGATGGTTGGTGGGTTCATCGAGTATCAGCAGGTCCGGTTCATTGATCAGTAAATGTGCGAGCGCAATTCTTTTTCTTTGTCCGCCCGAGAGTGTTTTTATTTTTCTGTCAAGAAAAGTAATGCTTAGTTTTCCGAGTATCTCCTTAATTTTTGCTTCATGGTTCCAGGCGTTTTGTTTATCCATACTTTCTGAAGCCTCCTGAAGCGCATCGGAATTTTTTTCGGAATGATCTTTTTCAAAAGCTAAAAGCGCCTCATCATATTTCCGTACGGTATTAATGAGCGGATTATTGGTGCTGTATAATGCCTCTGTTACACTATGTTCTTCATTAAAGGCAGGATGCTGATCAAGATAAGCTAATTCAATTCCTTTGCGCTGCGTAACAATGCCGCTATCCGCAAATTCTTTGCCCATTATAATCCGTAACAGCGTAGATTTTCCTGCGCCATTTTTTGCCACCAGTGCAATTCGCTGACCATGATTAATACCAAAATTGATGCCGTTAAACAGCACTTTTGGGCCAAAACTTTTAGAAAGGGAATCGACAGATAAATAATTCACGGCCGCAAAGGTAGGAATAAATGTTTCCCGTTTTGGCAATAAAAAAAATAGAGGAAGTTTATACTTCCTCTATTTTGGAAAAGAAAATTACATTTTTCCTTTTATGGTCCATAGTGACCAATCTTTGTCAAATTTGTTCCATGTTCCGTCTTCACCTTCCCATTTCCACTCTGGAACTTCAGCCCACGTTTTGCCGCCATCAGCAGACCATTTCAACATTTTGTTGTCGATCTTCAACCATTTTCCTTCTTTGTCCTGCCACATAGCATCTTTAGACGCTTCCCATTTTTTTCCGTCTTTTGACCACCATAGCTGAGCTTTTTCATCAACTTTATACCAAACTTTATCTTTGCCAGCCCATGTTCCTTCTTTTGATTTTTTCCAATCTTCATTAACAATTGTTAACTCGCTTTTGATCATTGGTTTCGCGGTAGCAGTGGTCCCAACTGATACAGCAGCAGCGATCATAACCGCCATTAATACTGATTTTTTCATTTGCTTTATGATTAATTATAGTTTACGTTAATCATATACGATGGAAAAAAAGAGATGGATTTGAAAAAAATATTTTATTTTTTGTCCGACCCTAAATTGGGGAACCAGCTGTTTAAGCAGACTTAGTACACAGAAATTTTTTCTATAGAGGTCTGTCCATTTTGTGTGGCCACAACTGTATAGATACCTGCAGCTAGATCAGGCAGGGGAAAGGATAGCAGAGAAGTATTTTCTGTTATCATGAACTCTTTGGTGCAAACTTTATTTCCCAATAGATCAATGAGCTCGATCTTTAATGCGCTGTTGTGATCGGCGTTTGTTTTTATGATGAGGTTTTCGTTGCCTTTAATTAAGGTAGGGTAAACAATTGTTCTGAGAATTTTGTTTTGGCGGTGTATCGCAATTATGTTGGAGACAGAGGATTTTTTATCGAAATCAAATTGTTTAAGTCGGTAATAGGATATAGGTGTAAATGGAGAAAAATCTTTATATGAATAATAATTTTCACTGGTGCTTGTTCCTGCGCCTTTTATAAATCCGATGCCTTCGAATGCAATTCCATCTGCAGATCGCTCGATCATAAAATAATCGTTATTGATTTCTGTGGCCGTGGCCCACTCTAGAAAATTGTATGAATCTTTATCGGCTCCATTAAAGAAAAGCAATTCGATTGGTAATGCACTTGCATTACTGCTTCCATGAGGCCATAATTCCGAAAAACTTGGTGTGTTGAATTCAATGTAGTTGTTGGCAAACTGGGTTCCATTAGAAGATTGAGGAATAAAAACAAGTGACGTCGCATCACTTGGATCATAAACACCATCAGTAGTGGGGCCGTTATATTTTGTAACACCCAGGTCTCCTATCACGGTTACATTATCATCAGCTGTTGGGGTTGCGGCTGACGCTGTTACCAGGTTACTTAATTCAGTTGCGGTAAAATATAACCGCACATTAGCGCCTGAACCACCCGGAGGATTTTCTGTTGTAATTGCGTAATGTCTTTGTAAGTATGCTCTGCCGTTTTGTGTTCCAACGGAACCATCGATATATACATTTGCAGCAACATTACCCAGGTTAGTGCTATTATCATCAATGCTAATGATGGCGTTTCCGGAAGCATCAACAACATACATCCATGTGTTTGTGCCTGGCACCTGGCATATTCCTGTAATTGATGCACCTGGAATGCCGGATGGGGTTGCTGTGGTCACAATTCCAAAAATATCATCGGTGCAGCCGGCTGAAGTTTTAATTTCGATATCGTAAGTGCCTCCGTTGGGAACTGTTTTTTGTAGCGGGGTGTTAGTATAAGTTCCAACATAATTGAAGGCGGCAGTAGAGGTTTCACTATAGTCGAAATTATTAGCTCCTGTTGCATCAAGCGTGATGATGGTGCCGCCTGCTCCGGGGCATGAAATTGTATAAGAGACTAATGGTGCAAGAGGAATTGCACTTCCGTTCAGATCAGTATTACAACTTGGTTGTTTAGCAAAACCATCATTATTTAATCCTTTAAAAATACTGCAGGCTATGTTTGTAACAGGAAGCGTTGAAGTCACGCTTTCTCCGCATCCGTTGGTAACAACAACTGTTACACTACCGCTAGTAGTTCCAAAGCGTATTGTAGCACTTGTATTTACTCCTCCTGTTTGAACAGATGCTCCGGTAGGATACGTCCATGTATAAGAGCCGGCAGTACCTGCAGTAACAGATAAAAAATAAGCTTCGGCATTATTATTGCAAACATTCGAAGGCCCAGTAAGGGCGCTAATGGCAAGAGGTACTGCACCTCCGTTAAGACCGCTGAAACATACATAACCAGAATGATAGCCATCATTGTCTAAGCCACTAAACATACTACACGCAACATTGGTAACGGGTAACATTGCAGTTGCACTCTCGCCGCAACCGTTTGTTGCGACAACAGTAACGCTGCCGCTAGTAGTTCCAAAAAGTATTGTAGCGTTTGTGGCTGTTCCTCCTGCCAAAAGAGTTGCCCCTGTAGGATATGACCAAGTGTATGAACTGGCAGTGCCGGCAGAGACAGATAATGAATAGGCCTCAGTGTTATTGTTACAAAAATTAGAGGGTCCGCTAAGTGCACTAAGTGCCAGAGGTGCGGCACCGCCATCAAGACCACTTGCACATACATAAGCAGAATGATAACCATCATTATCTAAACCACTAAACATACTGCAAACAACATTGGTAACAGGTAGTGTTGCTGTTGCACTTTCCCCACATCCGTTTGTTGCAACAACTGTTACACTACCGCTTGAACTTGCAAAAAGTATTGTAGCACTTGTAGTTGTTCCACCGACCAGCGGTGATGCACCTGCAGGGTAAGACCAGGTGTAGGAGGTTGCAGTTCCAGCAGCAACAGATAAAGAATAAGCTTCAGCATTATTGTTGCAAAAATTTGCATTTCCATTAATGGCGCTAAGAGCAAGAGGTGCATTTCCGCCATTAAGATCACTTGCACATACATTAGCAGAATGGTATCCATCATTGTCCAGTCCGCTAAACATACTGCATGCAACATTAGTAACGGGTAGTGTTGACGTTGCACTTTCTCCGCATCCATTTGTAGCAACAACTGTTACACTACCACTGGTGGTTGCAAAAAGTATTGTAGCGAAGGTGCTTGATCCTCCAGTCTGGATAGATGCACCTGCAGGATATGACCAGGTGTAAGAGCTTACGGTTCCCGCAGTGATAGATAATGAGTAAGCTTCTGCATTGTTATTACAAAAATTCGCAGCTCCGCTAATAGCACTTAATGTTAAAGGAGTAGTTGCTCCATTTAAACTTGTAGAGCAGATAGAACTGGAAGAGGCTCCATCCTGCTGACCCCCTAAAAATTGAGCCTGCATGGAACATACTCCCTGAAAAAGGAGGAATAAAAATAAAACACTTTTATCCTTAAAGTTCATTTACAAATAAATAAAATATGGAGGGAATTTTATTCCGTTCTAACGCCTCTGCCGCCTGTTCGTACCTCTCTTACTCCTCCGGCTAATGTAGTCCATCCACTTCCGCAATAATCTCTATCGGAAACTCTTGACCAATTGGGGTGTTGCCAAGCAGCCCCTCTCCAACCAGCTCCTGCGCGTGCCGTGCTTCCTGTTGTGTAAGTGGTGTTTGCTGTATTTGGATTAGTGTTACCGTTTAATCCCGGCCAATAATTAACATCTGCATGGCCTAACGAGTTAACAGATCCATTTCCATGATCACCCTGAAAAGAGCGGCCTGCGGCGTTACCGGTGATTACACACAACTCCCACACGTTACCCGTCATTTCCATTATTCCATAATAAGTCGCTCCTGAAGTTATTCGGGTTGAGCTTGCAGTAGCAAAAACTCCGCATCGAAGTGGGCCGGTTGTTGCCCCATTTGCAACACAATTTGCATTAGCTACGGAATTCGTTTCTGTTACATTCCCCCCATTCACAATACCAGCGGTTGTTGCATAAGTAAGATTCACATCCGTGCCCCAAGGATACTCATTGGCGAATGCCGGGTTCGGCAAGCCAACGCCCTGGCTGCCTCTGCACGCTTTTTCATATTCGGTTTCTGTCATAGGCCTTAAGGCTGCCCAATCCAGGTAAGCTAAATGGTCATTAACGGACATCCAGTTACAAGCAATGGCTAAACCATCCTGTGTTGTTTCGTTGTAATTGTCATCATCATCTAAGTCATTAACATATTCGCCTGCAGTTGCTCCGGAAGGTGCGATCCTGCACTTTACTCCATTTCTGTTTGATGGGGTCAGGGTATTTGCAGTTGCGCACATAAAACTACCTGCAGTAATTCCCATAATTCTATTTGCTTGTTGAGTTCCGTTCAAGGTATTTAAAAACTCCACGTATTGTTGCTGACTAATTTCATATTTCATAGAGTAAAAAGCACTATATCCAACTGGGAAGGCGGCAGGAATTGTTATTGGTGCGTTAACCGGAACAGCCGCTTCTGTCCAATCATCGATAGAATGGTTTGATACAGATTGGGAAACTGTATTTCTTCCCAATGCTCCTGCGCCGCCACCTCCAATTGTTATTGCTCCATCACTGGTAACCGTATATGTTGAGGCAGCAACCCCCGTAGCACGAAACGCTCCAATTGTTGTAGTACTGCCATCTCCTAAAAAAAAATCACCTGTAGGTACATACACCATTTCAACGGCAAATACTTGTACGGTAACTTTACAATTATCAGAAAGGCCATCAGTAACATACCTCCAGCGTAATTTAACATCGTCCCAATTGATAGAACCATTACCCGCAGCAGAACGGTAAAAAAATACACCTTTTCCATCGGCACTAACATCTGCCGTTGCAGCAACGCCATTCGCAGTTGTAACAGAATGATGAGCATCTGTAGTGCTTAATGTGCAGTGAGTCCATGTTGTACCGGCAGAACAAGAGCCTCCTGTTTCAATTTTGAATTTAGCAAAAACCCAAATGGCATCCCAGTTAGTTGCACCGCCCGCCACTTTCCAGGAATTATCCCAGTTTACATCAAATTCAATATTAGTAAAATTCGCTGCGTTGTTAACTCCAGCTGTTACATCCTGGCCAGACGTAGAAACACTACTGATAACAACGTTATTGGCATTAGAAATGTTTGTTAGAAAAAATAAGTTTATTAATAAAAATATTGATTTTGAAAAATATTTCATGTGTAAGATTTTACAAGTTATTGTAAAAATACAGGTATATTTTTAGGTAATCAATTTTTTTCGACGAGAAACTAATAAAAACAGATTAAGTAGCCGCTGCACGACTAAAAATTCTCTATTTTTGCCGTCCCTATGAAGGACATACGTAATTTCTGTATCATAGCGCATATTGACCACGGTAAAAGCACCTTGGCTGACAGGCTGTTGGAGTTTACTAAAACCGTATCGGCACGTGATATGGAAAACCAGGTGCTTGATGATATGGATCTGGAGAAAGAGAGAGGGATCACCATTAAGAGCCATGCCATACAAATGGACTATGAGTTTAAGGGCCAGCAATATAAACTTAACCTTATTGATACTCCTGGTCACGTAGATTTTTCATACGAAGTGTCCCGTTCCATAGCTGCATGTGAAGGAGCATTATTAATTGTTGATGCGGCACAGGGGATACAGGCGCAAACAATTTCCAACTTATACCTGGCCCTCAATAATGATTTAGAAATTATTCCTATTCTTAATAAAATTGATTTGCCTAGTGCAGAGCCGGAAGCTGTGAAGGATCAAATAGTGGAACTGCTAGGCTGTAAGAGGGAGGAGATTCTTTCTGCCAGTGGTAAAACGGGATTAGGCATAGATGATATACTTACGGCCATAATAGAGAGGATACCTTCTCCTAAAGGTGATGCGAATGCCCCATTGCAAGCGTTGATATTTGATTCTGTATATAATTCGTTCAGGGGCATCATTGCGTATTTTAAAATCACAAGCGGCAAATTAAAAAAAGGAGATAAAGTAAAATTTGTATCTACCGAAAAACAATACAATGCCGATGATATAGGAGTGTTGAAGCTTGCCCTTGAATCGAAGAAAGAACTTTCGGCTGGTGATGTTGGTTATATTATCTCCGGAATAAAGGAAGCACGGGAAGTAAGAGTGGGAGATACCATTACACATGTTGATAATCCATGCATCGAAGCGATACAAGGATTTGAAGATGTAAAACCAATGGTGTTCGCCGGTATTTATCCCGTGGATACAGATGATTACGAGGAGTTGCGCGACTCCATGGAGAAATTAAAATTAAATGACGCGTCGCTTACGTGGGAGCCGGAATCATCGGCTGCATTAGGCTTTGGTTTCCGTTGCGGGTTTTTAGGAATGCTTCATATGGAAATTATCCAGGAACGTTTGGAGCGTGAATTTAATATGACGGTGATAACAACTGTGCCTAACGTATCGTATCATGCGTTTACATTGAAGGGAGAAAAATTATTATTAAGAAACCCTTCTGATTTTCCGGATGTAAATAAACTGGAAAGGATTGAAGAGCCATATATAAAGGCAAACATCATTACCAAATCAGAATTTGTTGGGGCGGTAATGTCGTTGTGTATGGATAAGCGGGCCATATTGCAAAACCAGGTGTATTTAACAACCGATAGGGTAGAGCTGGTATTTGAAATGCCTTTAGGTGAAATTGTTTTTGATTTTTACGACAGGTTAAAATCTATTTCAAAAGGATATGCATCGTTCGATTATCACCCAACTGGTTATAAGGAATCGCGCTTATCTAAATTGGATATTCTCATCAACAGTGAACCGGTAGATGCGTTGTCGGCCTTGGTGCATGCTGACCATGCATATGAATTCGGAAAAAAAGTTTGTGAAAAATTAAAAGAATTAATTCCCCGTCAGCAATTTCAAATTGCTATACAAGCTGCCATAGGAGCGAAGATCATTGCGCGCGAAACTATCTCGGCCATGCGTAAAGATGTTACCGCTAAATGTTATGGTGGTGATATTTCCCGTAAACGCAAACTGCTTGAAAAACAAAAAGAAGGTAAAAAGCGAATGAAACAGGTTGGAAGCGTAGAGATACCGCAATCTGCATTTATGGCGGTGTTGAAGTTGAATGATTAATAATGAAGCAATAAAAATGCTTTGAGTAGCAAGCAGAAAGCCTAGAGAAATTTCGATTTCCTCTAGGCTTTCTGCTTACTTTAAAATTCGCAGATAATGCCGTTAGTCCAAAAATTTTGATGATTAATATTATGCCGAATACAATGTTGGGTTCGTACTATTGGCATGAGCCCGCACTTTTATTTAATTGGCTGACATGAAGGGAAGCACGAATTTATTTGCGACATTTCTAAAACGTATTGATCATCGATAATCGCATCATATGCTTTTGTGATACGAACAAATGTATTTTTTACAAATTTAAACGAAGCAATTACTCCCTGCCCATCAATGGTTTTATTTTCGCCGTTGTTTAAAACAGTAACGAAACTTGTTGCTTTAAGCTCTTCAAGATTTAATTTAGTTTTCATTTGGTTTGATTTTTTAATATTTATTACTTGGATTATTTATGATACAATAGTACAGTGAGGTGGAAATCAAATCAACAAAAAGCCATTAAATTTGTAGTATTCCAAAGCAACTAATATCAATTAATATTATTATATAATTTTCTATTATTCTGTAGGTTTTCAAGGCTATTTTAAATTAATAATAAGCATGCTTATTTAGCTACTGCGATTGCTTTTTCCATAGTAACAATGTGAGTAGGGCTTACATAGGAATCCTTATATGCCATATATTTGTAAAAATGCTACTGCTAAATGCTGTGACGACATATTTTGCGTAACTGTTTTAAAAA
The DNA here is from genome assembly GCA_964593555.1 of uncultured Bacteroidia bacterium. Classification (GTDB taxonomy): domain Bacteria; phylum Bacteroidota; class Bacteroidia; order JAFLBG01; family JAFLBG01; genus CAZQIC01. Next base: position 25,258 of record CAZQIC010000013.1, read on the forward strand.
AGGGAAAGTAAAAGGCGTATACATAGGTAGATAGCGGAGATTCCCCAATTCGCAACACCACATATTTTTAATTATTATCAAAACTAACATGAGAAATTTATTTTTAATTACCCTGGCAATTCTGTTTTCTGGAAACATCAATGCGCAAACTAGCCGTGCAAATACAAAAAAGTCAATTGCCTACAGGGCAAACTATCAACGAATGGTTGCGGGTAATTCGGCAGCCCAAACTTTCGAAATAAGAGAAGGTACTCTTTGGGCAAGCGGATATAATTTCTCCGGACAATTGGGTGATGGAACTACTACAAATCGATCTACTCCTGTGCAAATAGGAACAGATACAAAATGGATAAGCGTTGCGGTAGGTTCAGATCATACGTTAGGATTGAAATCAGACGGAACATTATGGAGTTGGGGATATAATTTATACGGACAGTTAGGTGATGGAACAATTGTTGACAAAACAACACCTATACAAATAGGAGCAGATAATAAATGGATAAGTATTGCAGCGGGCGCTAATCATAGTCTTGGACTAAAATCAGATGGTACCTTATGGGCATGGGGATGGAACACAGTAGGACAATTAGGAGATGGAACTACTACCGACAGAAACACTCCGGTACAAATTGGAGCTGACACTAAATGGATAAATATTGTGGCAGGAGCTTATCATACTGTGGGCTTAAAATCAGATGGCACCCTTTGGGCCTGTGGAGATAATGCATGGGGGCAATTGGGTGATGGAACTACAACACAAAGAACAAGTGTTGTACAGGTAGGAACTGATACCAAATGGATAAGTATTGCAGCAAGTGGTCACAGCCTTGGTTTAAAATCGAATGGAACCCTTTGGGCATGGGGATATAATACTTACGGGCAATTAGGTGATGGAACCACAACAGACAGAACGATCCCGTTGCAAATAGGAACAGATAATAAGTGGGTAAGTATTGCAACAGGCGGTGGTTTTAGCCTTGGCCTGAAATCGAATGGCACGTTATGGGCATGGGGCGATAATGTCGGAGGGCAACTAGGCGATGGAACTAACACACCAAGAACCGCTCCTGTGCAAATAGGAACAGATAATAAATGGGGTGGTATTACAACTGGTGCAGGGCATGCAATTGCATTCAAAGCAGATGGTACTTCCTGGGCCTGGGGAAATAATGCTTCCGGGCAATTCGGTGATGGGTCCGTTACAGTAAACCAGAAAACTCCATTATACATAGGAACAGATAATAAATGGTTAAGTGTTGCAGCAGGTGATGATCACACACTCGGCTTGAAATCAAATGGAACGCTATGGGCCTGGGGACATAATTACCATGGACAATTAGGAGATAACACCATTATAACACGAATTAGTCCGGTGCAAATAGGAACGGATAGTAATTGGATAAGTATTGCAACAAGATCTCATCATAGTCTTGGTTTGAAATCGGACGGTACGCTTTGGGCATGGGGTGATAACTCGACAGGACAACTAGGAGATGGAACTACTACACAAAGAAATTTTCCAGTGAAAATAGGAACCGATAATAAATGGGTAAGCATTGCGCCGGGTTTCTATTACAGTCATGCGCTAAAATCAGATGGCACCTTATGGGGATGGGGAGCTAACGCTTCGGGAGAATTAGGTGATGGAACTAGTACAGACAGATTGAGCCCTGTACAAATAGGATCGGATACTAAATGGGTAAGCGTTTCTTCATCTTATATTCACACACTCGGATTAAAATCAGACGGCACCCTCTGGGCATGGGGAGATAATAGCTATGGACAATTTGGAGATGGAACTACCACTGGTCAAAATAGTCCACTTCAAATAGGAGCAGATAATAAATGGACTAGTATTGTAGCAGGTTTTCATCATACACTTGGCTTGAAATCAAACGGTACTTTATGGTCGTGGGGGCGCAATAACTTTGGACAATTAGGCGATGGGACAACAACAAATCACTCCAGCCCGGCACAAATTGGCGCTGATAATAAATGGATAAGCGTAACAAGTAATACGCACACTCTCGGTTTAAAATCAGATGGTACGCTGTGGTCATGGGGACGTAACGATATGGGACAATTAGGTGATGGAACTACAACACAAAGAACCAGCCCGGTACAAATAGGAACAAGTAATGAATGGATAAATACTGCAACAGGTGGAGCTTACAGTGTTGCGTTGAAAGCGGATAGAGAAAAATTTTGCGCAACAGGTCATAATTTTTATGGACAATTAGGTGACAAAACTACTACAGACCAAAACAATTTTGTTTGTAACACAAACTGTACTCCACCGGCATCACCTGTTTCATCTAACACAACTATTTGCAGCGGCAGCACTGCTTCGCTTTCTGCCGGCGGCAGTGGAACACTTGGATGGTATAGTTTAGCAACAGGTGGTACTTACCTTGGCGGAGGTGCAAATTATGTAACAACAGTATTGACCAACACAGTAACTTTTTATGTACAAGACAGTACCTGTGCTGCAAGTGTTACGCGCACTGCTGTGGTGGTTAGTGTAACTGCTTTGCCAATTATTACAACTACACTAAATGGAATTACAATTACCGCAACTCAAACAGGAGCAACATATAAGTGGTTGGATTGTAGTAATAATTACGCGCCTGTATTAGGTGCTACAAGTCGAAATTATACAGCATCAGCCAATGGTAATTACGCGGTTATGGTAACACTAAATAATTGTTCAGATACTTCTGCTTGTGTAAATGTAAATTCTGTTGGCATTTATGAAACAACAAATAATAATTGGTTTAATGTTTATCCAAATCCCAATAGCGGTGTGTTTGTAATTACCCTGGGCAAAGTCGATGGGCAATCAGCAGTAGAGGGAGATTATTCTATTATAAATGAATTGGGTCAAACAATTCAATCTGTTAAATTAAATACTGCAAATAATTATACCACAACGGTTGAGAATCTAAGGGCCGGTGTTTATTTTATTATAGGAACATATTATGATAACTCTCAAAACAAGATAATCCGACAAAAAATTGTAATAACACAATAGGTTAAACATCACGGCATTTAGGCGAACTAAAAAACAACCTCTATTATACTCTAAGGGTTATTTCCTGGTAAAATCAGCCTTTTAATAATAAACTAAAATTTGATGGATATTTTTCTGTGATCCTGATAAGTTTGTATCAGAAAAAGAAAAAACATGAAACCAAAAATTAAGATTAGCCTCGATAAATTAAAAGTTGAAAGCTTTGTAACAGCAATAAAGTTACAGGAGCAATTTACAATTAATGGCGGAAGAAGAGGAGCTGCATACGGAATTGCGATCAGGGGTGCTGATGCAGTTGCTGATACTACAATTATAGTTGTTAATTCTAACTATTGTAACTCAGAGCCGGGTGTTGATTGTCATGCACAAACCCCTTTATGCTCAACGAATACAAAGCCTCTCGCTTGATTTATATTTTTAAATGACCCCCATAAGAAGCCCCGAAATTTTTTCGGGGCTTCTTAATGTTTAAAACAAATTCGCCATATTATCGGATCAAACTCACATTTCCCTTTTTCGTTACATGACTATTATTGAGAAGTTCGGCAACCAATGTGTAAGCAAAAACATCGGTGTCCAATAGTTCCCCTTTGAATTTTCCGTCCCATCCTTCATTAATATTGTTGGTTTCAAAAACTATTTCTCCCCAGCGGTCATAAACAATTAATTTCATTGCCTTAATACAATTGCGACTGATTACTTTAAACAATTCGTTTTGTCCGTCTTCATTGGGAGAAAACGCATTTGGTATAAATAATTCATCCATACATCCGTTTTCAACAGTAACAATTACAGAATCCATATCAGTACATCCATTCGCATCCGTTACAACTAAATAATACATTGTTGTTTTTGTTGGACTCGCCACAGGGCTTTGACAGCTTATACAACTTAATCCGTATGCAGGCGACCATAAATAATTTCCTCCTCCACTGCCGCTTAACATCGCATTTGCTCCCTGAAAAATATTTATACTATTTCCCGCATTCGCTGTTGGTCCGCTGTTCTGGATCACAACAACAGTTGCAGTTTTTGTACAACCGTTATCATCTGTTGCGGTCACACTGTATGTTCCTGCGCTTAAACCGGTAATTGATGATTGTGTTTCACTGGTAGACCAATTGTACTGTAACACTCCTGTTCCTCCTGATGCATTTGCAGATGCTGTGCCATTTGTTGAGTCACAATTGTCGGGTGTTGATGCAGGATTTAATACAACAAGTGAAGGTTGATTGATCGTAACAGTTCTTGTGATCTGGCACCCAACAGAATCAGTAAGCGTAAAACTATAAGTGCCCGCTGTTAATCCTGATGCAGAAAGATTTGTTCCGCCATTGCCTGACCATTGATATGTAAATGGCGCAACGCCTGCACTCACGCTCATGGTGGCAACACCGGTCGCATCGCCATTACATAAGGGATCAAAAGCAGATATAATAGTTGACGCAGGTTGCGGGACAGAATCAATTACAACAATTGTATTTTGACTACAGCCATTACTATCTGTTACAATTACAGTATATGAATTTACAGAGAGATTAGAAGCGCTTTGTCTTGTTGCTCCGTTACTCCAATTGTAAGTATAAGAGGGATTGCCTCCGATGGGATTCGCTGTTGCCGAGCCATTCGCCAAATTACAATTCGAAGGTACAGTTGAGGTAGTAAAAGATAATAGAGGATTGATAACAATTTGCTTTGTAACACTATCACTCTTATAACAATTTTTTGTCAAAACAAGTTTTACATTATAAGTTCCCGGATTTATATATGTATGCGAAGGAAATTGTATGGTATTATATGAGGCGATATTTCCATCACCATAATCCCAGGTAGTGGTAATACTGTCGGGAATGAATCTACATGATGAATCAGAAAAATTTACCTGGAATGTGCAGGGGACAACCGTTGAGGTGAAACTTGAATGCAAGGCAACAGTATCATTCGGTGCTAAAGGAACAATATTTTGTAACCCGAATTTCGCTTTCCTACCGGCTAAAAAGAAGCTATGCAGCGAAAGATTGCACCCTCCACCTGGTATGTCAGGATTATTAATTACGGAAAGGGAGACTTGATTAAAAGAGCATGCAATATAAATTTTTCCATCTGGGCCCAGATAATTTCCCATCATATCTCCACCGGGAAATGTAACCCGATACATTGACCCCTGAATGTCCATAACGTTTGTATTCCATTGGTATAACTTATCAAGCAAAGGCGCGTAGAGCAACGAGCTGTTTGGAGAAAAGCTAATTCCATAAAAACCTTCGAAGGTTAACCCTCTGTCGAAGGTTAACCTTCTTTCGTTACTCAGGTTGCCCGTATTTTTATCAAAATCGAAAAGTCGGATTTTACTCGTCACTTGACCATAACTTTGGCTTATTGCATATTTTTTTCCATCAGGGGAAAAACAACTATAACTGGAGCCATTGTAATTATCATCCGGTACAACTATGGTAATGGGAGAATTAATACCTGAAGAATTAATAAGGAAAACTTTAAATGTATCCTTACATGCAGGGATAACAACCCAATATTCTGCAGAGCGTAAGCAATCGCCTTTGTATTTAGTTGTACCTGACAATGCCTCGTGTGCAACCAATCTTCCGCCACCATTTAGTTCCGGACAAGGGCCTACAAAAAGGACATTGTTTTTAGTTGTAACATCACCTTTTCCCCCATTGAGTCTCATGTCGACTATTGAATAATAATAACCCTTATAGAAATCTGTTACGCCATTTCCGGTAATGATGTAATACAAATTTCTATTCCCGGGAAATGGTATAATAAGAGATGATTGAGCTGTGGATATTCCTCCAAATAGGCCTGTTCCGTTTGGCATAACAGCATGAGTGTTGTCCCATACTTTAACTCCATTTGTATAGAATAATAAACTCCCATTATCTGCATCACTTATAGTTGCACATCCTTCATGAGCGTTCATATTACCATTGGTGAGTGCTACAGGAGAAGCTGGATTAAAATCGATTCCTCCTGGATCTAATGTGAGATTAGTATTGTATCCTCCAAAATACCAGGTGTTGTTTGACTTTGAAACAAGGAGTGTATCGCCACCACAAACGGTAATCGACATTTTTTTGAAAAAATAACATCCGGTATTTCCTATTCCATTTAATGTTACTATGTATTGTCCTGGTTCACGATAACGGTGAGTAATATTTTGCAGGGACGAAGTGTCTCCATCACCAAAATCCCAGAGCCAGCTTGTGGCATTTCCATTGCCGGTAAATGATATGTTGTTACAAGGGCATCCTGCAAGGGCATTCATCCCAGAAATAATTGTGGTGTCCGCAAATATTTCAAGTGAATCTTTATATGTTTCGGCAAGGCAAAACACATGTTGTGGCATATGTTTCAGCGTGACGGATAATTTAATAATATATTTTCCCGGAGCGAGGTAAGTATGAATGGGATTTTTAGCTGTATCAGAAGTTCCATCACCCAAGAGCCACTTGTATGAATAAGGAGGATTACCTCCGGCGGATGAATCTGTAAAACTAACTTGCACCCCGGCTTTTTTATAACATACTAAAGAATTATAACTAAATCCGAATTTTGGCTGAGGGAGTTGTAACACAACCAGTACAACCGTGGCTGTATCTGTAAGTACTCCCTCATATGCTATTAATGTTACAGTGCTTGTTGCAGAAAAAATATGACTTCGAAAATTAGGATTTGTAATATGAAGTTCAGTTGGGCTTCCATCACCCCAGTCAACCACAAGGCTATCGGTAAATGAGGTTCCCGTTAAATTAAAAACTCCCTGCCCGTTAGGGCAAACCGTATCTGACGTATGAATAATAATTGACGCAGATGGGGTTGAATATAACCCGGTTTTCAAAAGAATAAAAAAAAGCGAGAACAAAATTTGTCTCATTACCGGTAGCCATTTAGATTATTAAACATAAACAATTAACCAACACAAACGATGCATTGTTTGAGGATTAAATTAAATGTCAAAATAAATTAAAGGAAGCATGGGCTGGGGTAGTAATAGCGTTTTAAGCAATAATAAATTAAGTTTCTAATGCTGGTTTTGGCCAGATATGAGCAAACGTTTACTAGTATTTCTTTGATGTCGTAATTTCATTCCTCACTTTAATAAGCTTACGTTTCCTTTTTTCATCACCTGCTCATTCGTAATAAGGTCCACAATTAAGGTAAAGGCAAACACGTCGGTATCTAATGGTTTGCCCTTAAATGTTCCATTCCATCCTTCATTAATGTTGCTGGTTTCAAATACTTTTTCTCCCCATCTGTCGTAGATTGTAAACGTCATTATTTTGATGCAAGAATTGCTTTCGATTTTCAATACATCATTTTGTCCATCATTATTCGGGGAAAAGGCATTGGGAATAAAAATATCATCCCTGCATCCTTCTTCAACTGTAACGATCAACGAATCCATATCAGTACAGCCATTTACATCAGTAACAGTTAAATAATAAGTAGTAGTTTTTGTTGGTGCAGCCGTTGGGTTTTGACAAGTAATACAATTTAATCCTGTTGATGGTGACCATTGATAGCTGCCACCTCCGTTGGCACTTAATATAGTTGAGGTTCCAGTTGCTATAACTACATCGTTGCCCGCATTCGCTGCCGGCCCATTGTTTGGTAGAACAATTACACTTGCAAATTGTGTACAGTTATTTGCATCGGTTGCAGTTACACTATAGGTCCCGGCACCTAAACCTGTTATAGCAGATAGAGTATTGCCTGTGGACCAGTTGTACTGCAATATTCCTGTTCCTCCGGAAGCATTAGCTTGTGCAGTGCCATTAGTTGAATCACAATTGTCCGGTGTAGAGTTAGGATTGAGAACAAGCAGGGGAGGTTGTGTTATACTAACAGTTTTTATGACCTGGCAGCCGACAGAATCAGTAAGTGTAAAACTATAGGTGCCTGCTGTTAATCCTGAAGCAGAAGTATTTGTTCCACCACTTCCTGACCATTGATAAGTAAATGGTGCAGCACCCGTACTTACACTCATGGTTGCAATACCAGTAGCATCGCCGTTACAAAGTGGGTCAACTGTAGATAGTGTATTTATAATAGGTCTAATAACGGAATCGATACTAATAACATTAGTTTGGCTGCACCCATTACTATCAATTACAATTACCGTGTATGAATTTGCAGAGAGATTACTAACACTTTGTCCTGTTGCTGCATTACTCCAACTATAAGTTAATGCACCTGTTCCTCCTGTACTATTTGCAAGTGCTGTTCCATTATTTAATCCGCAGTTTGCTTTTGTTATGGTAAATGTTGGTGCACTCAGTAGTGCAGGATCTGTAAGAGTAACAACCGTGCTGCTTCCACTGCATCCATTCACATCACTAATAACAATGGAATAAGTATTTGCTGCAACTCCCGAAAGTAAATTTGTTGTTGATGCAGAAGTAGATGTTGTACCATTACTCCAACTGTATGTATACGGCCCTGTTCCTCCGCTTATCGATGCAGATAAAGACCCCGTTCCTCCATTACATAAAACAGCAGCACTTACACTCAATGTCACAACCGGCCCGGCGGAATTTGAAATAGTTACTGTCGATACACTGGTACAACCATCAATATCAGTTACGGTTACAGAATATGTATTTGGTAACAGACTACTTGCAGTTTGATTTGTAGAGCCACTACTCCAGCTGTAGGTATATGAAGGATTTCCGCCAATGGGATTTGCTGCTGCAGAACCATTTGGCAAATTACAATTGGCAGGTACTGCTGTAGTGGTAAACGATAATAAAGGATCAATAACAATTTGTTTTGTTACACTATCACTGAAATAACAACTTTTCGAAAGTAACATTTTTACATTGTACGTGCCCGGATTTAAATAAGTGTGTGATGGATATTGAATGGTATTGTATGTGCTAACAGTCCCATCACCATAATCCCATGTTGTTGTAACACTATCGGGCCTGAAACGACAGGATGAATCCGAAAAATTTACCTGGAAAGTACAGGGGACTATTGTACTGGTATAACTGGAATTCAATTTAATTGTATCTGTCGGAGCAAGCGGAACAATATTTTGTAAGCCATATTTTGACTTTCGACCGCCTAAGAAAAATCCGTGATGAACGAGGTTGCAGCCGGCTCCTAATACATCAGGATTGTTTATTACAGTAAGAGAACTTCGGTTTAAATCATTACTTATATATATTTTCCCATCGGGGCCTAAATTGCATCCTAACATATCAACGGTATCTGCATACGTAGCTTTGTATACCGATGCAGAAATATTCGCCGCCTTTAAATTCCATTGATATAACCTGTCAGTAAACGGCGCATATAGAACGGAACTGTTTGGTGAAAAGGCGATGCCATAAAAATTTTCGTAGTAAGAATGCTGAGTAATATAATAGGTAATATGTTTTTCATTGGTTAATGATCCTGTGTTTCTGTCAAAATCAAACAAACGGATTTTATTTGTTCCACCACCGTATTGAGAAATAGCATATTTGTTTCCATCAGGAGAAACGCAGCTATAGCCTGCTCCATTATAATTGTTGTCCGGTGCAACAGTAGTTACAGGAGGGTTGATTCCCGCAGAATTGATAAGAAACGTTTTGAAAGTGTCCTTACAGGCGGGTATAATTACCCAATATTCAGCAGGCCGTAAACAATCGCCCTTATATTTAACTGTACCAGATAAAGCTTCATGCGAAACTCTTGCTGCAGCGCTTTGTGCTTCCGGACAAGGGCCCGTAAAAAAAACAGTGTTCTTTGTTGTGACATCACCTTTGCCGCCATTAAGTGACATATCCACTATAGAATAATAGTAGCCCTTGTAAATATCTGTTGAGCCATTACCCGTAATAATATAATACAGATTTCTGTTTCCCGGGAAGGGTACAATAAGCGCCGTCTGTGATGTAGAGTAGCCACCAAACAATCCTGTTCCGTTGGGCATAACAGCATGAGTATTATCCCAAACATTAATTCCATTGGTGTAAAACAGTAGTGTTCCGTTATCAGCATCGCTCATAGTGGCGCAGCCTTCAAGGGCTTCTTGGTTTCCATTAGTAAGGGGCACAGGAGAAGAAGGGTTAAAGTTAATTCCGGCTGCATCGAATGTTGGGAAAAAATAATTTCCGCCAAAGTACCAGTTGTTGTCAGATTTTGAAACAGGTAAAGTATCACCGCTGCAAACTATGAACGATAATTGCTTAGAAAAAAAACAGCCTGTGTTTCCTGTTCCATTCAATGTAACCACATACGGGCCGGGACGTTTATAAAGGTGCATCGGATTTTGTAAGGCTGATGTATCTCCATCGCCAAAATCCCATCGCCAGGTTGTTGCGTTGCCGGTTGCTGTAAATAATATATGATTGCAAGGGCAGCCAGCATTAATATTCATAGAGGAAATAACATTGGTATCTGAGGATATCTCCAATGAATCTTTATATACACTTAAGGGGCAAGCAATGGACTGCGGAAGATTTTTCAGTGAAACAGATAACGAAATAATATATTTGCCCGGCGAATAATAAGTATGGACAGGATTTTTTGCAGTATCAGAAGAGCCATCACCAAAATTCCAAAAATACAGGTAGGGCACTGTACCTCCGCTGCTTGAATCTGTAAAGCTAACCGGTATGCCGCTTAATGTAAAACAGGCTGTTGAATTATAGCTGAACCCAAACTTAGACTGAGGTAGCTGTAAAACAACGATTAATATTTTAGCCGTATCAGTTAAAGAACCTTCATATGCAATAAGTTTTACGGTAGAGGACGCAGAAAAAACATGCGTGCGGTTACCCGGAATTACGGTATACGTTTCTGTTGGACTGCCATCACCCCAATTTAACACAAGGCTATCCGTAAATACAGATCCTGTTAACCTGAAAGTCACAGAAGTATTTGGGCAGACAGTATCTCCGGGAGATCTTATTACAATGGATGCAATCGGAACGGAATATAAAGCCGTGTTTAAAAAAATAAAAAAAATAATCGCAAATAGTCTACTTATCACAAAACACTTCTTAATTAACATAAATTTAAGAAATAAATGTAAGAGTAGATTCTATCTGATCAAACTGACGTTCCCTTTTTTTATGATGTGACTTTTATTGGAGAGATCGGCATCCAGCATATAGGTAAATACGTCGGTATCTAATGGTTTGCCCTTAAATGTTCCATTCCATCCTTCATTAATGTTGCTGGTTTCAAAAACTTTTTCTCCCCATCGGTCGTAAACAATTAATGTCATTGTTTTAATACAATTGTTACTGCTTACTTTAAACAATTCGTTTTGTCCGTCTTCATTGGGAGAAAATGCATTGGGAATAAATATTTCATCCATACAGCCGTCTTCTACTGTTACAATTACGGAGTCCAGATCAGTGCAGCCATTTGCGTCTGTAACGATTAAATAATACGTTGTTGTTTTAGCCGGACTTGCCACAGGATTTTGACAGGCAATACAACTTAATCCTATTATAGGTGGCCAGAAATAATTTCCTCCTCCACTTCCGCTCAATGTTGCGCTTGCACCTTTGGAAATAGTCACATTGTTTCCTGCGTCTGCAGTTGGCCCACTATTTGGTGTTACTACAATGCTTGAGGTTTTTGTACATGCATTATTATCAGTTACAGTTATGATATATGTTCCTGCCCCTAATCCTGTTATAGCAGAAACTGTATTGCCGGTTGACCAGCTATATTGCAATGCGCCTGTTCCTCCGGAAGCATTCGCTTGTGCAGTACCATTTGTTGAATCGCAATTGTCTGGTGTTGAATTAGGATTTAGAACAAGCAAAGGAGGTTGAGTAATAATTACCGTTTTGGTAATTTGACAACCAACAGAATCAGTAAGTGTAAAACTATAAGTGCCTGCTGTTAATCCTGACGCAGAAATATTTGTGTTACCACCCGACCACTGATAAGTAAAGGGAGCCGTACCTGCACTCACGCTCATAGTTGCAATACCTGTAGCATCACCATTACAAAGCGGATCAACAGTTGATAATGTATTTATAATAGGTCTAATAACAGAATCGATACTGATATCATTAGTTTGGCTGCAACCATTACTGTCTGTTACAACTACCGTATAAGAATTTGCTGCAAGGTTGGAAATACTTTGACTACTTATTCCATTACTCCAACTATAGGCTAAAGTTCCAGTTCCTCCTGTACTATTTGCAATTGCTGTTCCATTATTTAATCCGCAGTTTGCTTTTGTTATAGTGAAAGTTGGAATACTTAGTAAGGCTGGATCAATAAGATTAACAACAGTGCTGCTTCCGCTGCATCCATTTATATCACTTATGATAACCGAATAACTATTAGCAGCAACACCTGAAAGTAAGTTTGTTGTTGCTGCTGAAACACTGGTAGTCCCATTGCTCCAGCTATAAGTGTACGGCCCTGTTCCGCCATTTACAGTTGCAGAAAGTGACCCGGTTCCTCCATTACACAAAACAGCAGCACTTACACTCAGTGTCACAATCGGCCCAGCGAAATTAGAAATTGTCACTGTTGATACACTGGTACAGCCATCAATATCAGTTACAGTTACAGAATATGTATTTGGTAAAAGACTGCTTGCAATTTGATTTGTAGAACCATTACTCCAGCTGTAGGTATATGATGGATTTCCGCCAATGGGATTTGCGGTTGCTGAACCGTTGGGCAAATTACAATTAGCTGGCACTATTGCAGTGGTGAACGATAGTAAAGGATCAATAACAATTTGTTTAGTAACACTGTCACTGTAATAACAACTTTTCGAAAGCAGCATTTTTACGTTGTACGTCCCCGGATTTAAATAAGTGTGTGATGGATATTGAGCTGTATTAAATGTAATGATTGTTCCATCGCCATAATCCCAGGTGGTGGTAACACTATCGGGCATAAAACGACAGGATGAATCAGAAAAATTCACCTCGAACGTACAGGGGACTATTGTACTGGTATAACTGGAATTTAACTTTATTGTATCTGTCGGAGCAAGCGGAACAATATTCTGTAATCCATATTTGGATTTTTTACCTGCAAGAAAAAAACTACGCGGTGTAAGATTACAGCCTGCTCCCAATACATCAGGATTATTAATTACCGAGAGAGCATTTGCAGAGTCAGGACTTGCGATATAAATTTTTCCATCAGGGCCTAAATAACAACCCCACATTTTTTCGTTAGGAAATACACGTCTGTACAATGAAGCAGAAACATTCATCGCGTTCACGTCCCATTGGTATAACCTGTCATAAAAAGGTGCATATAACACCGAGCTGTTTGGTGAAAAGGCGATCCCATACCAGTTTTCATAATAAGTTCCGTAATAAACAATCTTTTTTTCATTGCTTAATTTGCCGGTGTTTTTATCAAAATTAAAAACACGAATTTTATTTGTTCCACTATTGAACTGCGAAACTGCATACTTTGTTCCATCCGGGGAAATACAACTATAACCTGCTCCATTATATCCATTATCGGCCGCGACTGTTGTAACCGGTGCGTTTATTCCAGCGGCTGTAATTAAAAATGTTTTAAAAGTATCCTTACACGAAGGAATAATCACCCAATATTCTGCGGGTGTTGTGCAATCGCCTTTAAATTTAACGGTTCCTGATATAGCTTCGTGCGAAACCATTGCGGCACCTCCATATGCGTCAGGACAAGGGCCTATGAAAAAAACGTTGTTCTTGGTGGTAACATCTCCATTGCCACTATTGAGTGTTAAGTCGACTATTGAATAATAATATCCCTTATGAAGATCTGTAGTTCCGTTTGCAGTGATGATGTAATACAAATTTTTGTTTCCCGGAAAAGGAACAATCAAAGCTGTTTGTGAAGTGGATAAGCCTCCGTTTAATCCTATACCATTTGGCATTATGTTGTGATTCTTGTCCCAGACTTTAATTCCGTTCGTATAAAATAGTAAGTTCCCATTGTCGGGATCACTAATGGTTGCGCCGCCTTCCAACGCTTGCTGGTTACCATTGGTAAGGGCTACAGGTGTTGCAGGATTAAAATTAACACCAGCTGCATCAAAAGTAGGGGCAAAACTACTTCCCCCAAAGTACCATCTGTTGTTTGATTTTGATACTGGTATCGTATCTCCGCTGCATACATTCAGCGAAATGGCTTTCGTTAAAAAACAGCCGGTGCTGCTGGTTCCATTAAGCGTAACAACATATGGTCTTGGCTGCCGGTAAAGATGCGTTGGGTTTTGTAAAGCTGATGTATCCCCATCTCCAAAGTTCCAATGCCATGTAGTTGCGTTGCCAGCAGCCGTAAAAGAAACTTTATTGCAGGGGCAGCCCGCACTTGCATTTATAGAAGTAATAACGGTATTGTCTGTAGCTATTACCAGGGAATCTTTATATGTGCCCCATTGACACAATAAAAATTGGGGTGTGTTTGTGGGAATAACTTTTAGTGTAATAATATATTTTCCCGGAGAGGTATATGTGTGAACCGGGTTTCTTGCTGTATCGCTAGTCCCATCACCAAATTGCCATTGATAAACAAACGGGGGAGAACCACCCGTAGTGGAATCAGAAAAAGTTACTTGTACGCCTGCCTGCGTATAACATGCAAGTGAATTAAAACTGAAACTAAATTTAGGTTGAGGCATTTGTATAACCACTAATAATAATCTCGCAGTATCTGTTAATATTCCTTCATAGGTCACTACCGTTACGGTACTGGTAGTAACAAAACTGTGCGAACGAAAATTTGGATTTACTGTATAGGTTTGAATAGGACTGCCATCACCCCAATTAATTGTAAGGCTATCTGTGAATGTTGAGCCTGCTAAATTGAAGTTTGCAAAACCATTTGGACAAACAGTGTCCGGCATAAAAGGGGGAATAATAATAGAGGAGTGCGGAGCTGCGAATAAACGGGGAGTAAAAAAAGTAACGAAAAGAAAAATGCTAATAACGTATTTCATGATAGGGGACTCCGGATTCTAAGTTAAATAATCAAACTCAATACTGAGAACGGATTGTACAGTTAAAATTAAAACTTTAATGAAGGTGGCTTGTGTTGAAAAGTGTGTGAAACGAAGAAATTGGAACATAAGGAGCTAGGGTGTTGGTGGATATATTTAGCTTCTACCACCGAAGCGGTTGAAACTAAGATAATAAAGTCTCATAATCAGACCTTTGATAATAGGAAATTGTTTGATCGACTTTACTTTTTACCGGGGCTAAATTTGTTTCATAATTAAAAACAAAAACCATGAAAAATAGAATCTGCTTAGCAAAATTAAATGTTCAAAGCTTTGTAACAAATCTTCAAGCGTCAGAAGCTCTTACCATAGTAGGAGGGAAAGTAGTAGCGCCTATGGTGATGCGTCTTACCATGAACCAGGTTGGAGACCACTGCGATGGTAGACCCATGATACACCCAACTCAAACTCAAAAGTAATTCCAAATCTATTCCCTGGTAAAGGTGAGATTTTCTCATCTTTATCAGGGCTTATTAAAAAATGAGATCTCTCATTAGATACTCCATTAGGTTTTCTTGCAGTGAAAAATCATATGAAAAAACACAACAAGGGCGCCATTGACGCCCTTGTTGTGTTCAGTAATTAATTATTAAAACTTCATCCTGAGACTTCGGAGTGAGCTCAGTCGAACGCTTAGTCGAAGGATTAATTTTTCTTCGATCCGAGAATAAGCAACTCGTTCACTACCACTTCTGTTGCATAACGTTTGTTGCCTTCTTTATCGGTGTAACTGCGGGTAACCAATTTTCCTTCAATCGCAACTTCAGAGCCTTTGTTCAGGTATTGTCCTGCAATGTCAGCAGTTTTTCCCCAGGCAATTAAATTATGCCATTGTGTTTCTGTAACTTTTTCACCTTTTGAATTTTTATATGTTTCGTTAGTGGCTATGCTCATCTTGGCAAGTTTTTTACCATTGTCTAACGTTTTTACTTCAGGTGCATTACCAAGATTTCCGATCAACTGTACTTTGTTTTTAATTGCGTTCATGTTATTTATGTTTAAGGTTTATTTGTTTAAAGTTTAATGTTGAAATTAGTTTATAGTTCTGCCTCTTCTTTGGGTCGAGAGCCTGTCCTGAGCGAAGTCGAAGGAGGGTGAGGCCTTATATTTTTTTCGGACTAAGAATTAATAATTCATTTACCAGTACCTCTGTCACTATGCGTTTGTTACCCGCTTTATCCATGTAGCTGCGGTTTACCAATTTGCCCTCTATCGCAACTTCCCAACCTTTGCTCAGGTATTTATCTGCAATGTCAGCTGTTTTACCCCACGCAATTACATTGTGCCAACGTGTTTCTGTTACGCGCTCACCTTTGTTATTTCTGTACGTCTCGTTTGTCGCGATACTCATCTTTGCTAATTTTTTACCGTTGTCTAATGTTTTTACTTCAGGTGCATTACCTAAGTTCCCGATCAATTGTACTTTGTTTTTAATTGCGTTCATGTTTTTAATTATTAGTTGTTTATTCTTTGTTATTGATTCTCCGTTTTTGTTTTTAAGTTATTCTGTTTGAGGTTATCGCGATTTAACTTTAAACTTTTCTACTTTCAAACTTTAAACTGAGAACGACGATGCAAAGATGGGGTGGGGTCCAAACCTTATTCGGTATTTACATATTTACATTCGGATGTAGTCGATTGTAAGCGTTTACAAACGGCTTAATTTATTGATTTACAGTAATTTGTGTGATAATAGCGAAAATGAGAAAATAGTATAAAAAGATGGCTTTTAAAATACTAACATCAAAAAGTTGAAACATATTCATGGCCGGAAATAAAATTTTGGTCCCTAATTCCTAGATTAGATACACCAAAACTATTCCCATGAACGAACAACCTGTTAACCCTAACAAAGGAAATTTCCAAAAGGCTTTAATTAAAATTGCTCATCCCGATTGGACAGTCGAACAAATAGAAGCGGAGTACCAACGCCAACAACAACAAACGGATGAAACAGGTGACTGTGAAATGTGCTCGGGGTAAAATAACTAAATGAGGTAAACGTGAGTTAAATGAAAAACACAAATGATATTTCAATTCCAAATCCGTGCCATGCCGACTGGAATAAAATGACTTCAAAGAAGGGCGGCATTGTTCATCCTGCAGCAGAACCGTTGTTGATTTTACTCGCATGACAAATGATCAAATAAAATTATATTTTGTTCAGCATTCTGGCAAAAGAACATGCGGGCATTTTTACAAAGGACAACTTAAGGCAAACAAGAATAAGACTCAAATGTATATTACGGATATTTATTGTTCAGCCTACATTCATATAAAAACAAAAGCATTAAGATTTGTAATACTTTTTATTCTGGGTGGAGCTTTAACAGTCGCCGGCTGTAGCACTCCAACACAAGGTGAAGTAATTGAAAGACATCAGCAAATAACAGGTGATTCTATAGCACTGGTTCCGATGGACACAGCTCGAATTGACACAACAAAAATGGCATAGCTCCAGTTAAGTGAAAGAGCCAATTGAGGTTTTAGTTCTAGAAAAACATTTAATCAAGTTTTATAATGAAGCTGATTATAAGTTTGGCTCCTCAGAGAACTCAAATAGTTATGACAAGATTTTCTTGAATGGGAATGAAAATGTTTTAACCTCACTAATTGGGATAAAATTATTTGAAAAGGATATTCTGATTTCGAGTTGTTTGATTGGCTCAGAAGGTGGTGGAACAGGAATAAACGGAAATACAACTTTAATAAGTTATGGAGGTATTGTGGTTTGTTGTTCAAACACCGTATTTAAATTGACAATTCCGGATTTGAATTTAGAATGGAAAACCAAAGCAGATTCTGCAACTTGTTTTGGAATTGATTATCTTGATGATGACTATATGGTTCATGGTGAACTTGACATAACACGGCTTGACAAAAATGGAAAAATCGTTTGGCAACAAGGAGGTCAGGATATTTTCACCACCAAGGAAGGAGTGAATGATTTTATAATAAAGGACAAGGAAATAATTGCTTTCGATTGGAGTTATAATAAATATGTTTTTGACTTTAATGGAGAGGTAAAGTCTATTGAAAAAATCGAACCAGAAAAATCGGGATCAAAAAACGGATTTGAAAAAATAAATAGAAAATGGTGGCAAATTTGGAAGTAAAATTTTTTAATGAAGGACTTCTATTCTTGTTCTTGGTAATGGTTGCGTGTAATAATCAGACGCAAAACAGCCAGTATCAAACAAGCGCGGAAATGAACAAAATTGATACTTCGACAGCTATTATTCATTGTGTTTATTCGGAAGACGCTACTAAAAATTGCAGATGCCGAGCTCAATTTGATTTAGCAGACAGCTTATTATTGACGCGTATAAAAGACCAATTTTATAAAAGTAGCACGGGACATTTGTATGAAAGAACTGTTGGGATGAAGGAGATGAATGAGCATTTAACTGATTACGAATATTTCAATGGATGTTTTTCTCAAGAAGCTGATCCTTTAAGTTTTGAACCGCCTAACGGTCGGTATGCAAAGGATAAAATGTATGTTTATTATTACAGACCCGTGAGTGGTGGCATGCAAATTTCAACTTTGACAAAGGCAGACACCAAGACATTTAAAATGCTTACTGGACATTATAAATATGCGGCAGATAAAAACTTTTTCTATAATGAAACACAAATTATAGAGGGTTTTATTCCAAATAAAACAACGCTCACTCTTGATAATAAAGAGAACGTTATTGAAATGACTTGCGGAAATAAAAATTATAAATTTGAATTGGTAATTTGAAAAGGCGCAATGCTCGAAGCCCCTCCCTGTTCGACGTAGATTATATCTACACCGCAGATAAACGGTAGCTTGTAGTTACCGATAGCTGAAAGCTATGTTTTAACCCGTTCGCGCGGGTATCAGTGCGTAAGATAGAAGGGTAGCTATCCGTGTAATAAAACCACCAACCACCAAACCCTAAATAAAAGCGCATAAATCCCCCTTTTGCCATTTATCCCCATTCCCCTATTCTTACAAAGGGATTATTTAACTTTGGTATAACTGCATAATCAGAGTTTAAATTCTGTAAATTAGAAACAAATGAAAAAATATATTTTATTTTCCCTTTCACTTATGATAAATGTAATAACAGTAAATGCCCAGGAAGAAGATCAATATTTATGGCTCGAAGACATCGACAGTAAAAAATCGCTGGACTGGGTAGAACAACAGAATAAAGTTTCGATAGATAAAATAAGTCAGCAAAAAGAATACAAAAGTATTTACGATAAAAGTTTAGAGATATATGATTCCAAAGACAGAATTGTTTCTCCAACTTTCCATAGTGATTTTATTTACAACTTCTGGCAGGATAAAGACCATCCAAGAGGGATTTGGAGAAGAACAACAAAAGAAAGTTATTTGAAAAGCGATCCTGCCTGGGAAATTCTGCTGGACATAGATGCTATGTCGAAAAAGGACAGTGTAAAATGGGTGTTTAAAGGAGCGCAAGGGTTATATCCTAAATACGAAAAATATATAGTAAACCTTTCAAAAGGCGGGGGCGATGCCACTGTAAAAAAAGAATTTGATGTAAACACTAAATCATTTATTGAAAATGGTTTCAAAATGGATGAATCAAAAGGCAGTGCGAGTTACCTGGATGATAACACGCTTATTGTTTCTTCTGATTTTGGTAAAGGCACTATGACCAACTCTGGTTATCCACGCCAGGTAAAATTATGGAAGAGGGGTACGGAACTAAAAGATGCAAAATTAATTTTTGAAGGTGATGTGGAAGATGTGGCATCTGCGGGATATAATTTGAGAGATGGCGAGAAAAATTATTTTATGCTTAGCCGCGCAACAACGTTTTATACTAACAAAAGTTTTATCTGGCAAAATGAAAAATTGGTAAACCTGGAACTACCGGAAGATGCCGACATTAATGAGATTTTAAATAACCAATTAATCATTACGTTAAAGTCTGATTGGATTGTAGATGGCAAAACCTATAAGCAAGGATCTATTATAAGCGCAAATTTCACTTCTCTTATCTCCGGTAAAAAAGAAATTCAATTGGTTTTTGAACCGGATGAGTTTACCAGCATTTCAAATGTATCTCCAACAAAAAACAAATTGCTCATCAATATTTTAACCAACGTAAAAAATGAATTATACATTTATACGTATACAAATAATAAATGGGGAAAAATAAAAGTTGCAGCTCCTGATTTCGGAACTATTTCTCTCGGGTCAATAGATGAATTTTCTGATCAGTATTTTTTTTATTTCCAGAATTTCCTTACACCGCCGTCACTTTATTTCGGAGATGCAGCTAACAACAGTATAAAATTAATTAAATCACTTCCTTCTTATTTCGATGCTGATAAGTACCAGGTAAATCAATACAAGTCAAAGTCGAAAGATGGAACAATGATCCCATACTTTGTAATTTCTGCAAAGGCTATTAAGTATGATGGAACAAATCCAACGCTCCTGTATGCATATGGTGGTTTTGAAGTTTCTTCCCTGCCTTATTATTTAAGTGTGATAGGGAATGCATGGCTGGAGAACGGCGGTGTATATGTATTGGCCAACATCCGGGGTGGCGGTGAGTTCGGACCTAAATGGCACCAGGCAGGTTTGAAAGAAAAGCGCCAGCATGTGTATGATGATTTTTATTCTGTCGCGGAAGATATGATCACAAGAAAAATTACTTCGAGTAAAAATTTAGGTATTATGGGCGGTAGTAATGGCGGCTTGTTAGTCGGTGTTGCTGTTACACAGCGCCCTGAATTGTTTAACGCTGCAGTATGCGCGGTTCCTTTGCTTGACATGAAACGCTTTAGTCATTTATTAGCAGGCGCAAGCTGGATGGGTGAATATGGAGATCCTGATAAAGCAGAGGAGTGGGCATACATTCAAAAATTTTCTCCGTATCACAATTTGAAAAAAGATGTAAAATATCCGGAAGTATTTTTTACCACATCAACCAGGGACGATCGTGTTCATCCCGGCCATGCGCGAAAAATGGTAGCGAAAATGACCGATTCAGGCTGCAAGGTATATTATTATGAAAATACAGAGGGGGGCCACGCGGGTTCATCTACCAATGATCAACGTGCAAAAACCATGGCGTTGGAATTTTCTTATTTGTTGATGAAGCTGAAAAATTAAAATAATTTGAATCTGCAGCTTATTAACTCCATTTAAGTAATACTATTCGGAAAAATCTATAATAGTCTGTTTAAGATCGCTGAAAAAAGCGATCTCATCTTCGGTGAGCACGAATAAATTCTGTATCATTGTCCGCATTTTATGGAAGGGAAACAGAGTTCATTCGCAAAAATAATAGATGTAATTAAGCTGTCGCTCAATGGCGAAGAGCAGGATTATACACGCGGCAGCATTCCAAAAGCTGTTGTGCTATTGGCTATTCCCATGATTCTTGAGCTGAGCCTGGAAAGTGTTTTCGCTGTGGTAGATATGTTTTTTGTCGGGAAGCTGGGAGAAAATGCCATTGCAACAGTTGGCCTTACCGAATCAGTAATTATGATCATATACTCAATTGCCATTGGCCTTAGCACAGCAGCTACTGCAATTGTGGCACGCCGCACGGGGGAGAAAAACCCGCAAGCTGCGGCTCATGCAAGTGCGCAATCGCTACTGGCGGGCATGATCGTTACTGTTATCCTAAGTATTGCGGGAGTTATTTACGCCGGAGAGATACTTGCAGTTATGGGTGCCGCGAAAGAGGTGGTCAGAGACGGTGTAATATTTACACGTATCATGTTGGGCAGCAGCGCTGCTATTATGCTGCTTTTTCTTATCAATGGTATTTTTCGCGGAGCAGGTAATGCTGCTATGGCAATGAAAAGTTTATGGATAGCGAGCCTTATCAATATTATATTGTGCCCTATATTAATTCATTTCATGGGATTAAAAGGCGCTGCTATTGCAACGGTGATTGGAAGAAGCACGGGGGTAATTTATCAATGCTATCATTTGTTCAAAGGCAGCGGACTAATTAAAATATATGCACATCATTTTAAATGGGACAACAGCGTGCTAAAATCCATTGTAAAAATAGCCTGGCCTGCTACTTTTCAATTTATTATTGCAAGTGGAAGCTGGATAGTATTAACCAAACTTGTGGCTGAAACAGGAGGCACTACTGCATCTGCGGGATACCAGATAACTTTCAGGAATATTGTGTTTTTTATTTTACCTGCCTGGGGTTTAAGTAATGCCGCTGCTACACTTGTTGGGCAAAACCTTGGTGCCGGACAAATACAAAGGGCGGAGGAAAGTGTTATGCTCACTGCGAAGTACAATGTAATATTTATGAGTTTGGTTACACTGGTATTTTTATTTTTTGCCAGTCCTATTATTCATGTATTTACGAAGGATGAAGCGGTTGCTGCTTATGGGGTAGAAGCACTAAGAATAATAGGAGCGGGATATATTTTTTATGGAATAGGAATGGTAATGACCCAGGCACTTAATGGTGCTGGGGATACAAGAACTCCAACCCTCATCTACTTTATTTGTTTTTGGTTGTTTCAAATACCATTAGCATATTTTTTGGCAAAACATACCGGCATGGGAACAACAGGAATTTTTGTTGCTATACCCATAGCTGAAACATTTATTGCATTGGTTGCCTGGTATTACTTTAAAAAGGGAAAATGGAAGACAATGAAAGTGTGATATGCTTAAGCCAAAATAACTATCTTTATTCTGATGAAAAAACATTTTAAAATGAAAAAATTATTCATACTCATATTCGTTATTGGTTTAACATCCTGCGCAAGTAAAGAGGAACGAAAAAAGAAAGCCGAAGAAGAAGGCAATACATTAGTTGCGGAAAAGGCCGGTCTTATAAAAGGGATAGGGGAAGCACTAAAGGATGAAGGAAAGGATGCGGCTGAAAGTGTTAGTGAAGGAGTAGGTGAGGTATGGAACGGCTTAAACAACGGGTTCGATAAAAGCCTTACAAAAGTTGATGTTAAAGTAAGCGATGTGTTTAGAAATTGTATTGAGTTGGGTCGTACCGGAAAACATTACAATGATAGTACCCGAAAAACAAACGTGATTGTTTACGCGATTTTTCAAAAAGATTTTAAAGGGAAATTATTGTTAAAAGCTTTCGATAAAGAAAAGGCGGAGCTTGGCAGAAGAACTATGGAGGTAAATAAGAAAACCGACGATGCAGAATACATTGACTTTGAATTCGACGAACGCACTCCTCTATCTTTGGCACATCACTTTACGTTGGAAATAAAGTAATTATATTTTACCCCTTCTTGAGCAGGGTAATTAATACACAGAAGCAAAATGCTTTTTAACTCTGTAAGTTTTGCTTTATTTCTCCCGATAGTTTTTCTTCTCTATTGGTTTGCCACAAAAGGTAATTTACGATTACAGAACATTTTACTTCTCCTGGCGAGTTATTTTTTCTACGCTTGCTGGGATTATCGCTTTTTATTTCTGCTTATATTTTCAACCCTACTTGATTATTATACAGGAATAAAAATGTTTGAAGCGAAAGGGGCGTCAATGAAAAAATTCTGGTTTTGGTTGAGCGTGATTGTGAATTTAGGATTTCTTGGAGTATTTAAGTACTATAATTTTTTCGCGGCATCCTTTGCAGATGCTCTTTCTCTTATTGGAATTACTGTTCACATCACAACATTAGCAATAATTTTGCCGGTTGGAATTTCATTCTACACTTTTCATGGATTATCATACGTAATCGATATTTATAAAAATAGGATAAAGCCGGAACGTAATTTTATCGATTACTCCGTTTTTGTAAGCTTTTTCCCTTTGCTTGTAGCGGGACCCATAGAAAGGGCAACCCATCTGCTTCCGCAAATTCTTAAAAAAAGAGAATTCGATTATTCAAAAGCTGTCGATGGTCTTAGGCAAATATTATGGGGTTTATTTAAAAAAATTGTGATTGCCGATAACTGCGCACCTTTTGCAAATCATATTTTTGACCATTCAGCATCTTATCCGGGAAGCACACATGTGCTTGGGGCTTTATTTTTCACTTTTCAGATCTATTGTGATTTCTCCGGTTATTCCGATATAGCAATTGGTACAGCGCGTCTTTTTGGAATAGAGCTGTTACGAAATTTTGCGTTTCCTTATTTTTCACGTGACATTGCGGAGTTCTGGAGGCGCTGGCACATTTCATTATCATCCTGGTTCAGGGATTATCTATATATCCCTCTTGGCGGCAGCAAGGGTGGTACATGGATGAAGGTGAGAAATACGTTTATCATTTTTATTGTAAGCGGTTTTTGGCATGGAGCCAACTGGACATTCATTGCCTGGGGATTATTGAATGCGGTTTATTTTTTACCATTGCTTCTACTAAATAGAAACAGAGATAATCTTGAGACAGTTGCGCAGGGGAAATTATTGCCAAATATTAAAGAATTATTTTCTATGCTGGTCACATTTGGCTTAACGGTTTTGGCATGGATATTTTTCAGGGCCAATGATATTGGACATGCATTTAATTATGTAAAAGAAATTTTTTCACTGTCACTATTCTCTGCTCCTTATTTTAAGAATGGAACCTTATGTATTACTACTGTTATACTTACCCTTATATTTATTATTATTGAATGGCTTGGAAGGGAACAGCAATACGCAATAGCACAGATGGGAATGAGATGGTTTAAACCAATTAGGTGGGCCTTTTACTTTTGTATTATCATTGTTATCTTGGCTTGGGGTGGTGGCAAACAACAATTTATTTATTTCCAATTCTAAAAATGAAATCGTTTTTAAAAAATACAATATTATTTCTATCACTTGGATGTTTTTTTATTGTACCGGGATTTTATTGGGTAAGTTCAAAGATAATTACTCCAAAAGCGAAAAAGGCCGTTTATATTTGGGGTGATTCGCAAATGTGCCAGGGTATAGATATATCATACCTTAATGCAAAAGAGAAGTATAAGTTTTTTTCATCAGCGCAACATGGTGCAGGAGTTTATGATTTTTTGGTGTTTACAGAATTGGTTCCGGTAAATTCAACGGTTATTATATCCAATTCGCGGCTCGTTCTTATTCGACCTAAAAGCCGGGATAAAAATTATTCTATCATAAATATTCCGAGTCTATTGGCCCTATTAAGGAATAATTATTCCTTTAGAGAAACCGCGCTTATCGCTATAAAAAACTTGGAACTCCATTGGCATTTTTATGATAAATACTCACACTACACAAATTCCGATTCGATCAAAAAAAATCCCCCGCTCTCTGCTTTTGAAGATTTGTATAATAACAAATTGGAGTATTTAGGTGACAAGGAAAATCTTTATGTTGAAGGATTGCAAAAATTGAAAGACAAAAATTGTAAAATCATTGCTTTGGCATTTCCATACCACTCATCAATTACAGAAATTGAAAAAAAATCATTACTGAAAGCAGACCTGGAAAAATTTGATACCAGGGTTGGAGATTTTTTTGAAGAAGAAAAAACATTATTACTTCAGGACTCCGTGAATATTTTTTATGACCGTACACATTTAAATGAGCGTGGCGCACAACAAGTAAGTGAGGGACTGAATCAACTCCCTTCTAAATCCACGATTATTAATATTGTTACAGGCAAAAAACTTTAATACTACTCCTGTTTCATGTTGTGAAACACAGCCTGCACATCATCATCCTCTTCGATTTTGTCCAGCATATCCTGAACTTCTTTTTGCTGTTCAGCATTAAGTTCAGTTAATGTGCCAGGTATGCGTGTTAACTCTGCGCTTATTACAGTAATATTTTTTTCTTCCAGCGCTTTTTGCATTTTTCCAAAATCAGTGAACGATGTTTCAATGATAATTTCATTGTCAACCGCATAAACTTCCTCTGCGCCATGGTCGATCAGGTCAAACTCTAACTCTTCCAGGTTTACTCCTTCGCCCGATATTTTAAATATTCCCTTTCTCTCAAACATAAAATCCAGCGATCCTGTTTTTCCTAATGCCCCATCTCCGCGGTTAAAATACATACGCACATTCGCAACTGTACGTGTAGGATTGTCCGTAGCACATTCAATAAGTACTGCGATGCCATGAGGGCCTTTCCCTTCATATACTACTTCTTCATAATCTTTTTCTTCTTTTGAAGATGCTCTTTTGATAGCCGCTTCAACACGATCCTTTGGCATGTTAATGCTTTTGGCGTTCTGCATCACTATCCTTAAACGTGCATTACCGTTCGGGTCAGGCCCGCCTTGTTTTACTGCAATAGCAATTTCTCGCCCAATACGTGTAAAACCCTTGGCCATTTTAGCGTAGCGGGCAAACATCTTGTGTTTACGTTTCTCAAAAACTCTTCCCATTTGGTATTGATTTTAACTATGTAAAAATATCGAAATATCATATAGCAAGTGTATTCATGAGACATATAAACAAGTGTATTTTTATAAATTATTGATATTCAAATAGTTATATTTGAGAGTGAACTGTAACTTTTATTCCTATGAGGGCGTCATATATACGTTACAAAGAATAAAAAATACGATGAAAATGAGAAGTTACGTTATAAGTCTAATTTTGTGTACGCTTTTTTTAGTGTCTTGCAAAAAGGAAAATATAGATCCGGTTGAAAGTTTTCAAACAAAGGTGTCCGGTTTTAAAAAGCATTGGAGTTTAGATAAGTTTTTGCGAAATGGGAAAAGAGAAACTATTGGTTCGATTGATGGTATAGAAGTTGATAAAAACATCGTGCCTTTAACAAAAGACAATGGAACATCAGAATTTTATTTTCAGAAGAATAAAAAAGGATTAGACATTAAAGAATGACCATAGAAGATTTTAATAATTGTGTTGATGTTCATGCTGATGGACTTTACAGGTTCATTCTCAAAAATGTAAAGGACGAAGAGAAGGCGAAAGATATTGTGCAGGATACTTACGAAAAAATGTGGATAAAAGCGGACGGTATAGATGCGGCAAAAGCTAAGTCGTATATGTTTACTACAGCGTACCATACCATGATAGATGGAATGAGGAGGGATAAGAAAAGTGGCGATATGACCGAAGCAAATATGGCCTCCTTAAAACACAACAACCAGTATACCGACTTAAAAGAAATTTTAAATGAAGCGGTAAATAAACTTCCGGAGATACAACGGTCGGTGGTGTTACTGCGGGATTATGAAGGCTATAGTTATGCGGAGATCGGCGGTATAATGAATGTCACCGAGTCACAAGTGAAAGTATATATTTTCCGTGCAAGGAAGTTTTTGAAGAATTACATTGGGAGTTTAGATGTTGTAATATAAGGCGCATGATCGAGAGAGATAATTACGAAGCTTTTTTTCTGGATTACTATGAGGGGAACCTTTCTCCATCGCAGGTAAAGGAGCTTTATACTTTCCTGGATGCGAATCCTGATCTGCGCGAAACATTTGAAGAATATGAACACATTTCGTTAAAAGATGTAGAGGATGAACTCTTGCATAAAAAAGATTTTTTTGGAGATAAAGATATTTTAAAAAGAGAAGAGGTAAATGCAGATAATATCGATGAGTATATTATTTTATTGAATGACAATTCCCTTAGTGAGAAGGACAATGAGCAGCTGGAAAGATTCCTAAAAAAAAATCCTTCATTCTCCCCTCTTAAAAATGAGTATAAAAAAACAATTTTAACACCTGATACTGCAAAGGTTTTTTCGAACAAACAAGACCTGAAGAAAGTTGCCTTGGAAATTACAAAGGCAAATGAAGAGGACAGGTTAATTGAATTTAGTGAGGGGTTATTATATGGACCTCATGCTGTTGACTTTAAGACGCACCTCGATTTAAATCCCGCTTTACAGGTTGACTTGAAAAAGTTAAGCGCAACAAAACTAGTGGCGGATAGATCCATTGTTTTTCCTGATAAGGAGATCTTATATAATATTCCTAAAAGAAAAAGGAGAGGGATATTTTATTTTACAGCGGCAGCAGCCGGACTGGTCGTATTCCTATTGTCATATATGCTGTTAAATAATTCGGTTAATATTGATGAGGGGAAGCAATACAGTACGGCTAAACCATCTGAGGATATCAAGATAACAGATACTAATTCAAATAAAATTGAAAACAATATAAATACTGCCGCAGCCGATTCAAAGAAGATCTACAATAATAAAGGTGTAGCAAAGCAAAAACTTTTAATTGCTGCCGCTGTTGATACAGTACCCCAAAAATCGCAAGACAAATTTAATACTACAATAGCTATTAACACTGTTTTTCCCGATTCTCAAGCTGTTGTCGAGGAGAAGCCAAAAAGCTTTAATGCAAACAGTGTTGCTGTGTATAGCGAAAAGAAAAAACAAGATAGTACTATCGTGACGGAAAATCAATTTGTATCTGTTAAAGATTTTTTCCTGAACAGGATAAGAGCAAATAAAAAAGCAAAAAATAATCCTGATTGTGAAGGTGAGAAAAACAAGTTGACGATGAATGATGTTATTGCAATGTGTTCTGCATTAGTACAAAAAGCAGGCGGATCGGATGTTGAGATTATTACGCAGGAAAATGCATGTGGTGAAGCTGTTGCAGTAGTGGTAAAAGCAAACAACTGGGAATTTGAAAGTCCATTGGTAAAATAAATTGTAACAAAAAGCGCGAAGGTTCGTCATATAGAAAAGCAAAGAAAATGAAACAGATAACATTGATAATAGCAATAGGGGCGATGGCTATAGGCCGGCTAACAGCGCAAGACATGGTATTCGATAAAATAAAATTATCTGGTGTTTTAAATGCTGTACTTGTTCAGGGAGATAATTGCTCTGTAAAAGTGGAGAACGATAATGATAAGACAATTAAATATAGTGTTGTAGGCGGTGTGTTATCCATCGAGGGCAGTGCTCGCAAAACCGATAACAAAGCACCTTCTGTAACTGTTGTTGTTAAAAGTGTTTCATCTATTAATGTAGAAGGAGTTGTTAATCTTTCGAGCAGCTCAGAAATTTCATCGGATGTTTTAACTATGAATGTGGAAGGGGTTGTTAATATGGACCTTAACCTTAAAGCAAATAAAATAATTATTGAACAGGAATCTATTGGCAATACAACGCTGAAAGGCTCCGCGCAATTTCTTGACCTTGATATAGAGGGCGTGGGTAGCTTTAGCAGTAAGGAGTTAATTGCTTCCGATGTAAAGGTTAGGGCCGAGGGTATTGGCAGTGTTGAGGTATATGCAAAGGATAAACTGCGGGTAAGCAATGATGGCATTGGATCTGTTGAGTATTTTGGTAATCCTCCTGTGGTAGAAAGACTTTCGAAAGATTTTATTGAAGGAGCAACAGAAAAAATGAAAAGAGATACCACTAAGCTAAAGTGGGGTCAGCAAAGAATAATGGTATATAAGGACACCACAGGCAGATCGTATAAAAAGCTAAAGAATAAAAATACACCGCGTCCCTGGAAAGGAATAGGATTGTCAATGGATGGCTATACGAATAAAAATTTTAACAATAGGATGGCTCCTGGCTTTGAATTTTTGGAGCAAAACTATGCAAAGTCTATTGGGTTTCATTGGAACTTTTGGGAAAAAGACATTAACCTGTATCAAAAGAAATTACGTTTGATAACTGGATTAGGATTTGAGTGGAATAGGTATGCGCTTAAGCACGATGTACTTCTTAACCGATCAAGGACACGTACAGCAGAATATCAAGGGTACTCATTCAACGGGTCTGATACATTATTTTACAACTATGGCGGTTTTGTCAATGCCATATCCGATTCATCATCTCACAAGTCAACTAAACTTAGAACTTCTTTTATAAATGTTCCTTTATTGTTGCAGTATAATTATATGGGATCAAATAATAAACCGGCAAGTATTTCTGCAGGTGTAATTTTGGGCGCCAGAATGGGCGTCAGCAATAAAATAAAATATGATAATTATGGCCGTTCAACATATAGCGGAGCTGAGTACAACCAATTGTTATCGTATAAATGTGATGCAACAGTTAGAATATCTAAAAAAAGATATACTGCTTTTTGTGATTATAGTTTAACTAGGTTATTCTATCCAACAAAGGGCCCACGCTTATATCCGTTCTCTATAGGATTTAATTATAGAATATTTAAGGGAGGTTCTATTAATTGATTTTAACAAATGTAACCGTATTTTTTTTT
>CAZQIC010000014.1:0-54693 GCA_964593555.1 uncultured Bacteroidia bacterium
GTATATGACATCTCGACAAGCGTTCGACTGAGCTCACATGACTATCCAATGTGGTCAGTTCGAGCTTGTCGAGAACAATTATCAAAACATATAAAACATGAACATAGATTTTACTAAATCCACAGATGGCTTGGTTCCTGCAATAATACAGGACAGCAACACACAAAAAGTATTGATGCTTGGCTACATGAATAAAGAGGCCTTTGAAAAAACACAAAAGGAAAACCGCGTGACCTTTTATAGCCGATCAAAAAAAAGACTTTGGACCAAAGGAGAGGAATCAAACAACTTTTTGGATGTTAAAAACATATCTATCGATTGCGACAATGATACAATTTTGATAAAAGCAAAACCTCATGGCCCGGTTTGTCATACCGGAAGCGATACCTGTTTCAATGAAAAAAATGAAGGGGGAGATTTTATTTTCCAGCTGGAGAAAATAATCAATGACAGAAAAAATAATCCTTCAGAAAAGTCCTATACTTCGAGCCTTTTTTCAAAAGGGATCAATAAAATCGCTCAAAAAGTAGGTGAAGAAGCTATCGAATTGGTAATAGAAGCAAAAGATGATAACGCGGATCTTTTCAAAAATGAAGCAGCAGATTTATTATTTCATTATCTTATACTTCTTTCCGCAAAAAATGTTCAATTGAATGAAGTTGTTGACGTATTAAAAACACGTAATCCAAAAACGAAGTAATATTTTTCATAATGTATAAAATGATTTTCATTGCAATCGCTTCTGTTTTTATGATTGCTTGTACAAACACTACTACAGAAATCAAAAAGACAAATAGCATTGATTCTTCAGGAAGTATTTTGGGGGTCAGCAATGAAACATGCTTAGGAGGAAAAGAAATAGAAACTGACAGCTTTAATTTATTTCAGCAGTTCGTCTATTCCTTTTTAGAGAGCTCCAAAATATTGGCATCTTCGATGAAAGGAGACACAATACTTATTGTTGATGAATACTACGAAGATGGTGCTTGTGATGGACCAAGTTACCATGTGACGCTGATTCCCCTGAATAAAACAGAAAACATACTTATCCACAAACTTGAGTGCAATACACGCAACAACTTTAAGAGTTTTCTTATGCAAGAGGATACTTTAATGGGAATTTTCAAACGCTATACTATGCGACCCATGTATGATAGCATAAGCCGATTGAGTCGAGAAAAAACAACCGAAATATTCAATATTTATGACTCATTTTCAACATATGAAAGCGAAGGCACTACCTACATAAAAGAATTTTCAATACACAAAGACAAAAACAAACTATTAACAGTTTCCTATAATGAGGAAAGAAAAATTTTGGATGTAGTGATTACCGGAGCTATTTTTTTTCAGACTTCGAAATATATTCTTATTCAATATAATGAAAAACAAGAATGGGAATCCGGGGACACGGAGGGCTTTTCTAATTATAGATATATATTAATTGGCATATAATTTGATGAATTATCCGATTATCTTACCTTTGAATCATGCTAAAAAATATTTTTCTTGTTGTATTTATTTCCTTTGTTGTGCTATTTGAAACATCGGCACAATCATATACGTTTTCTCTTGGAGGAAGAGGCGGATTTGCCAATGGCTTAACAGCAAAATATTTCATTGGAGAGAATAAAGCCATTGAAGGTATTTTCACCCGTAGGTACAGGGGATACACTTTTACCGCAATATATGAAATGCATAAAAACCTGAAAACAGAGAACCTAACATGGTTTTATGGACTGGGCGGCCACATTGCTTCTTACAGCAGCTATTATTATTATGGATACAATCGTTTTAACACATATACATACAAGAATCATGTTTACAAAGGTTATTATTCTGAACCAATTTCTGTTTTAGGCATAGATGCGATCATTGGCTTGGAATATAGATTCAAAGAGATTCCGTTCACTATTGGGATTGATGCGAAACCATTTTTTGATCTTGTAGGTGGTGGAGATAATTATGTAGATGCCGCTGCATCCATCAGGTATATTATTAAGTGATTAGGTTATCAGGCAGTCAAACTTTTTTCATTTCAATAACCAACAACAAATAACTATCAACTATTTTTTAATTTCCAACACAATAGCTTTTCCAACAAGCCTTATTCCGTCTTTTAAATCCAACAAAGCTCCTTCAACCAAATTGTGCCCATAACCAACAGGGGCCAATAACAGTACATCCAATACAACTTTGCCTCCCGGATTAATCACCTCCTTTATATTATCCATCTGACATTCCGTGCAATATTTTTTTCCATGTATATATGCCTGCGGCCTGAACATAGCACGAATAGGTTTGTCGGCAAAACTTTCGAAAAGAATTTTAATGGAAAGATATTTCTGGTGATAGATCATGTAAATTGGCTATCGGTGGTTGGTAAACGGTCGTCGGTAAGATCATCTATATAATTTTGCACCGATAACTGATTACCTATAACTGATCACCGGCTACCATCTGCATCATCTCGCGCTCCACTTCATCGCTGTCCCACTTACTTTCAATACCAGGCATTGCCATAATCTTTTTCATGATCTCTTCCTGCTTCGTTCCTTCCTTAAGCGCGGTAGAATAACGGATGTGTGGACTATACGTAACCATGGAATAAAGTGGGATCCACTTATCAGGATACTTTTGACTAAAATGTGCTTCGATTTTTTTCTGCAATAAAAATTTTGCGTCCGCAGTTTTATCACGCATCTCAATAAAATTTCCAATGGCAAGATCAGCAATTGCATCTGCATCAGGTTTCCTTAGCGTTTCATATTCTTCTAATATTGCAGCCCAATTTTCTTTGTGTTTATCTATAAGACCGTTTAATACCACACAATCTTCAAAGCCACAATTCATTCCCTGTCCAAAGAAAGGCACAATAGCATGAGCCGCATCGCCAATAAGGCCAATGCAATCATCAAAGGTCCATGGGAAGCATTTTACTGTGACTAATGATGCTGTCGGATTCGCAAAATAATCATCTAATAATGTCGGCATCAATGGGACAGCATCCGGAAACTCATGTTCAAAAAATTTCTTTACATCCGCTTTTGTTTTTAAGGCGCCAAAAGATTTTTCTCCTTCGAAAGGAAAAAACAAAGTACAAGTAAAACTTCCGTCAAAATTTGGAAGTGCTATCATCATAAAACTACCTCGCGGCCAAATATGAAGCGCATTTTTTTCTATCACAAAACTTCCTTTTGGTCCGGCTGGTATTGTCAACTCTTTATACCCTGCTTCAATGTAATGTTGATTATATTCAAAACGATCGCTGGTCAATTGCATATTTAATCGTGATGCAGCAAAAGCTCCATCAGCACCAAACAACAAATCAAACTTTTCTTTACTTATTTTTTTTGTTGACTCATTTTCAAAATGCGCTTCCTTGTTTTTTCTATCGATGGTAGTGCAACGCTCTTCAAAAAACAATTTTACATTGGGTTGCTGTTGCGCAAGATCCATCAGCTTCATGTTAATTCCGCCACGGGAAACAGAATAAATGGCCTGCCCATCCTTACCATAAGGCTGATAAGCTGATGTACCATCAATATGATGAATCGCACGCCCATACATTGGAATAGCTATCCTTTTTATTTCATGTTCAATGCCAATACCTTCTAACCCTTTCCAACCACGATCACTCAATGCAAGATTAATCGAACGACCAACAGAAATATCAGCCCTGCGCATATCGGGGCGGCGCTCGTATATATTTACTTTATATCCACGCTTGGCAAGATAAATACTCAACAATGAGCCAACTAGTCCCGCCCCAACCAATGTTACATTTTTGCTCATACAAATTTTATTAATGACACATCTTTAAGGTAAAATTTCCATTCAGATAATTGTTCTCATCAACTCTCGCATCAATTCTTCCTGTTAGTGTTCCACCAACAGTATCTACAGTAAGTATTTCAATTGCACCACAAAAAGCAATGTTGTTAACCCCCGTAATAGAATCGAATAAAGTAACATTTAAATTAGGTCCCAGTTGATAATGCCCCGCAGGCTTTTTAATAGAAGCTAAAAAATGAGTGCTGCCATGATAGGTGCAGCTGTCGGTATAAATCTTGTTATATATATCCGCTACAAACTTAGTACTATCGAATGATGAATTTCTAAAAACACCCTGTAACATTGACCAGTCAGTACCGCCAATTTTTCCGGAGAGTGTATGGCTCTCAAAATTATAACTGCTGCAGGACGTTCCATTGACAAGATCTTCTTTCTTTTCTTTTTTACAGGCGAAAAAGTAAAAGACAAACACAAAAGTAAAAGCAATGAGAATAATCTTTTTCATGTATTTGAATTAGCACTGTTTAAATTACATCTCCTGCTAAGCCCGGCGATAATGCCATTGTGAAAATAGCAATTTTTAGTGGTTATAGTGGTTTCATTTTGGTAAATTTATTTCATGAGATCAATGGTTGTCAGTTGCGCGTTGTTAGTTGTTGGTTTGTTTTGCAAGGGACAGAACATCGACTCTCTTAAAAATGTTGAGAGATTTATTGCATTTGTTGCAAAAGGAGATTCCTGTTGGAAAGCAATAGACTCATCTTGTGCAGAATTCTTTTGGAAAGAAGCACGAAAGCTACATTCAAGTTGTGATCTTTCATATAAATTATCAAAATTACACGGGATTATGCCGCATTGTGACGTTGATGTAAAATACAAGGCCGCAATAACAATGGGCGATAAACGATTCTTAGAGAAAGATTATTCTGGAGCAAAGGCTGCTTATTCTGAAGCAATAGCCTCAATGCCCGAAAAAAAATATCCAAAAAACAAAATAGCTGAATGTGATTATGCATTATCAAACGGCTTGAAAAAAAATCCATATCAAGCTGCCATTGTTGTCGGTCAAGAATTATTTCACTTACATAAATACTCAGAGGCAAAGGAACAGTTTTTACTAGCAAAGAAATTAGATCCTAAGGCAACGTACCCAAAGGAAAGACTGGCTGATATTGACTCTATTTACTCAATAGCAAGAACATATGAATATTATTCAGAAAATATTTCATGGGCAGATGAAGCCTTTCAAAGAAAAGATTATAAATCTGCTAAATATAATTATGAAAATGCGCTTAAATATAAACCTCATGATATTTATGCGAAAGATAAAATTGATGCATGTGATTCATTAATAAAGATGCCGAAACCAAAAAAAATAACTTTCCACGGAGAAACAAAAAACGGAAAATACTGGACCGGGAAAGAATATGTTTATGATAAGGATGGAGTACTCACAAAAATAAAATTATATAAAGAGGGGAAGTATGTTGGTGATGCGAAGATAGAAGACAATTAACACCCTTTTTCAACACGGAGGCCACTGAGTTAACAGAGCTTCACAGAGAAAACCCTGTGCAACTCCTTTTTTTCTCCGTGTACTCTGTGTTAAAACTCAACACAAATTTCATAGATTAAAAAGCTTAAAGGCTGTTTTTCAGAATCTCTCCAAACCTCCAAACATCTTCAAAAGAATTATACAAAGGAACCGGTGCACAACGTATCACGTTTGGTTCGCGCCAATCAGAAATAACTCCTGCTTCGGTTAATTTATTGAACAACTCCTTCCCTCTTCCATGCGCCACAATGCTTATCTGGCAGCCGCGTTGGCTTCTATCTCTTGGTGTAATGATTTCCAACTTCGAGCTTCCAACTTCCAACCCTTTGTTTATTTCGTCAATTACAAATTCAAGAAAGCCGGTTAATTTTTCTGCTTTAGCAACCAATTTATCCATACCAACTTCCGTAAAAATGTCGAGTGCTGCTTTGTGTGCTGCCATTGAGAAAACAGGCGCATTGCTTAATTGCCATGCCTCTGCTGTCTGCATAGGAACAAAACCCCTCTCCATTTTAAAACGTGTACTCTTATCGTGTCCCCACCAACCCGCAAAACGCCTAACATCTTTATCCATGACATGATGCTCGTGAATAAAAACACCTGCAACACTGCCCGGGCCTGAGTTTAAATATTTGTATGAACACCAACAGGCAAAATCAACACCCCAATCGTGTAAATGAAGTTTTATATTTCCGGCCGCATGCGCCAGATCAAAACCAACTTTTGCTCCTGCCAATTGCCCCACTTCTGTAATGGTTTTCATATCGAACACTTGTCCGGTATAATAATTTACACCGCCAATAAGTATTAATGCAATTTCATTTTTATTTTTTTCTATCGCTGACAAAATATCTTCTGTCCTTATCGTGTGCTCTCTCTCTCTTGGTGATACTTCTATTACAGCATCCTCGGGATTATAACCATGAAACATTACTTGTGATTCAATTGCATACTGATCGGATGGAAAAGCCT
Organism: uncultured Bacteroidia bacterium; assembly: GCA_964593555.1. Lineage (GTDB taxonomy): Bacteria > Bacteroidota > Bacteroidia > JAFLBG01 > JAFLBG01 > CAZQIC01. The sequence continues at coordinate 6,323 of CAZQIC010000014.1, forward strand.
TTGCTTCACATAAAATTTTAAAACGTTGTTTTGTCGGCCTGTAAAAAGAGACCATTAACAAATGAAGGTTTACGGTAAGTTGATTCATTGCGACTACCTCATGAGGTTTTGCACCCACTAATTTTGCCAATGGCACTGCAAACTGTTCGTGATAAGACAACCATGGATTGCGTGCATGAAAATGCCCTTCAACACCAAATGTTGCCCAGTCTTCCAGTTCATTCAAAATATTATGCTGCGTAGATTTTGGCTGCAGCCCCAATGAATTACCTGTTAAATAAACTGCAGCGCGACCCTTAATTACCGGAAAATAAAATTTCGTACGGTAACCTCTCAACGGATCGGCTTCGTCTTGTTGTTTCGCAAATTCAAGTGTATTGAAGTATTTCATATTTGAAAATTAGTTGTTGGCTGATTGTTGTTTGTTATCAGTTAACTATAAAGAATTTAACCTAACAACAGACAACTGACAACAAGGAGCTATTTATAACATCAAAGATATATATTTGCAGTAGAAATTAATACTATGAGGAGAGAACGTTCGGCACAGCTATTTGAGAAAGCAAAAACATATTTTCCAGGCGGGGTTAACAGTCCGGTAAGGGCATTCCGCTCAGTAGGCGGGACACCTATATTTATTGACAGAGGAAAAGGATCACATATATGGGATGTCGATGGCAATGAGTTCATTGATTACTGTTGCTCATGGGGGCCGCTGATATTGGGGCATGCCAATCCCAAAGTAGTTGAAGCAATAAAAACAAGTGTTGAAAAAGGAAGTTCATTTGGCGCGCCAACCGAATTAGAAAATAAACTAGCAGAACTCATTTTAAAGAATAATCCTTTTATTGAAAAGATGCGTTTCGTAAGCTCGGGCACAGAAGCCGTTATGAGTGCGATACGATTGGCACGAGGATATACAAAAAGAAATAAAATATTAAAATTTGAAGGCTGTTATCACGGACACAGCGATTCATTACTTGTAAAAGCTGGATCAGGATTGGTGACCTTTGGAAACACTTCATCGGCGGGGGTTCCGGAGGCATTTGTGAATGAAACGATTGTTGTTTCGCTTAATAATAAAGAAGCGATAAAAGAAGCTTTTGCAAAATTTAAAAATGAAATTGCCTGTGTGATCATTGAACCAATACCTGCCAACAATGGCTTGTTGCTGCAAGACAAAGAATATTTACAATTCTTGCGCGACATCTGCACCGAAAATAAATCTTTATTAATTTTTGACGAAGTAATAAGCGGGTTCAGGATTGGATTTACAGGTGCCGCAGGATATTACAATATTAAACCGGATATTATTACTTATGGAAAAATAATCGGAGGCGGCCTGCCTGTTGGTGCATACGCATCGAGCCACGAAATTATGAGTAAAATTTCACCTGAAGGTGATGTGTACCAGGCAGGGACATTAAGCGGAAACCCTGTTGCCATGGCAGCAGGAATAGCACAATTAGGAGAATGTTTAAAGCCTGCATTTTATACTAGTATTGAACGCAAGACAAAATTTCTGGTCGATAGTATTTCCGCAAATCCTCAATCTCAAATCCTCAATCTCAAATTCTTCACCATTGGCAGTATTTTCTGGATCGCATTTACTGATAAAGAAAAAATACAATCGGCAGAAGAGATAGATCCTACAAGCATGAATATTTTTAAAGTTCTTCACAAAGAATTACTGGAGAGAGGAATTTATCTTGGCCCTTCCGGTTACGAAGTGGGATTTATTTCTGAAGCACACAGCGAAACGGACATTAAAAAAACAGCCACTGTATTTTCGGAAGCAATGAACATTGTTATTGAAAATCAAAAATGAATGAGATCAGAAAAAAAAGGGGGTTTGATTTTCTTTCTTTTTTTTATGACTTCTCTTCGCGCTTATTTTTCGGGGGCTATCTTTTTAAATCCCAGGTTCACTTTTTACCACAATTAAAAAAATGCGATTCTGTTTTAATCTTCGGGGGAGGGACTGGAAAAATTTTAATCGAGTTATTGAAAAAAGATATTGGCTCACATTATACTTATGTCGACATTTCTCCAACAATGATTAGTAAAACAAAAAAAAGAATTGAAAAATTTTCTACCGTAGGAAACGTAAATTTTATAGAAGGATCTTACAAGAACATTCCCTCCGATAAAAAATTCGACCTCATTATTACACCTTATGTATTGGATTGTTTTTCAGAGAAAGAACTCACAACTGCAATGAACACTCTTGATTCAAGGTTAAACAAAGGCGGAGAATGGCTCTTTACAGACTTTAACGTTCCGCAAAACAGTCCGATGAAAACAGTTGCAGGGATGATTACAAGGACACTTTATTTCTTCTTCAACATGATATGCGGATTAGGTGTTACAAAATTACCTGATTTTGAAAAAGAATTTTTTCGCCTAAAATATATCGTATTAAAAGAAAAATATTTTCTAAAAAATCTGCTTGTTTCTAAAATTTATGCGCGGCCAGAATAAGCAAGCACTGTAGCATCATCATTCCTTCTACATAAAAAGAATAAAAAAAATCTTCCTTATTAGTATCGGTTTGACTTATAATAACTCCTGAAATGATCGCGGAAACAAATAAGGCGATCATATAATATAGGCTTGTATCATAATATATCAAATACTGAATAAGTCCGAGCAAAATAAAAAGAGACAAAGCGATAATCGCAACTATTTTTGATCTTTTTATTCCCAGAATAATTGGGAGAGTCTTGATCTTCTTTTCCATGTCATAATCTATATCACGAATATCAAACGGAACAGTGATCGCGAAAATAAATAGCACCCGCCTAAAAAAAACAAAGAGTATGGCAGGTTCACAAATAACAGTTAAGTCGTTCCCGGAGAGAATGGGCAACAATACAGTTGTCAGCCCGAGCACTATTGAGATAAGAAAAATTTTTATTCCCGGCACATCGCGCAACCTTATCCATTTTCCCTGAGAGGGAACAAGCGGCACCGTATAAGCAACAGACACCAATCCGATGGGAAGCAGACAAAGAATTGTATTAGTATTCACAAAGAAAATTAATGCCCAGGCCACACCCGCCGCTGCAAGTATCATTACGGTATAAAAAAGTATTTTATTTTCTTCAACCCATTGGTGCCGCTTTGCAAACTTCTCTTCCTTTTCTCTATGGTTGAATCTGTAAACACGGTGGAAGCAATACAAAAAAAGTGTTGAGCAAAATAAGAAGAAGGGATATTTATAATCGGTAATGGTTCCGAAAAGGATTATGTATGTTTCGAAAACGAGACTTGTTACAGCAGCAGCGAGAAATAGGTTGGTAAATATTATGGCGGCGGCAATTTTTCGGAGCAGCTTAGCCATATTTGATCTTATTTAAATACCAGTTGATTTATCAACAAACCAATGGCAACACCGGCTATACCGGATTTAAAAGAATTAATTGATTTATTTTTTCTTGCTACACGCTCATATCCCAGTAAATATGCATCCTGCTTTAGGTAATTTTCATTCGAAACTGTTTTGCGTTTTATCTTCACTTTAGGAATCAGCATTATTCCGGAATACGCGAATGGTGGTATTAACGAAAGCATCGTACCAACGGAACCTGCAGCTAACCCAACAACCGCACCGCCTATTGTGGCAACGGGCGATTTAAATCCTTTTTTTGCATCTCTTTCACCTGCAATAAAGAGGCGGGTTTCTTCTTCTGTAAAACTATCATCTTCACTGGCCCCCATTTTATAAATTATCTTTTCTCTGCCGTTGCTAAACTTTAGGGAAAACACTCTTTCGCCTTCTAATAATACTTCCCGTTTTTTTCCTTTTTTATCCTGGATCATGATCTTCGCCCCATACAAAGTTGAATCAAGTATTATACATGGGATCATTTCCCCATTCATCAACAAAGCAGTATCATTAAATTGCTGGACCGTAGCTGTTTGTGACATGCAAAAAGAGACGGAGATCACAAGAAATAATGTAAAAAAGAAGAATTTCATTTACACAAAGTTACGTATAATAAAGAAAATTAGGATGTTACAAGGTGTTAATAATGTGCTTACAAAATACCCATCATTTTATTATCTTTGTACTCCCAAATAATACACGCAAATGCACAATTACACGTTCGCTGATCGCCATAACGGCCCAAGAGAAGAAGAGATAAATAAAATGCTCCAAAAAATTGGAGTGAGCTCTGTTGATGAACTTATTGATCAGACCATACCTGCCGCAATACGATTGAAAAGTCCACTTAATATTGGTGTGGCGCAATCTGAATTTCAATACCTGAAACAATTAAAAAGAGTTGCAGCAAAAAACAAAGCGTTTCGCTCTTATATAGGATTAGGATATTATGGAACAATTATTCCTTCGGTTGTACAAAGAAACGTATTGGAAAATCCGGGTTGGTACACTGCCTATACACCTTACCAGGCTGAGATCGCCCAGGGACGTTTAGAAGCATTGCTTAATTTCCAAACCATGGTAATTGACCTCGTTGGTTTGCCAGTTGCAAACGCATCATTATTAGATGAAGCGACTGCGGCTGCAGAGGCGATGGCAATGATATACAGTAACCGATCTAGAGAATTACAGAAAAAAGAAGCGCATACTTTTTTCGTTGCTGATGATGTGTTTCCGCAAACAATTGATGTATTAAGAACACGCTCGGCACCCTTAGGTATTGAACTGGAAATTGGCAATTGGAAAACATTCAACTTCAGCGAAAAAACTTTTGGTGCATTGTTACAGTATCCCAATATAAATGGAGAAGTAAACAGCTATGCTGATTTTTGTGATAAAGCAAAACAGAGCGGCGCAGCAGTTGCGGTTGCAACAGATCTTCTGGCATTAACATTATTAACGCCTCCCGGTGAATGGGGAGCTGATGTAGTTTTTGGAAACTCACAACGCTTCGGTGTACCTATGGGATATGGCGGACCTCACGCCGCATTTTTTGCAGCGAAGGAAGATTATAAAAGATTATTCCCAGGCCGTATCATTGGAGTTTCTGTTGATGTACAAGGTGGGGCCGCATTAAGGATGGCACTTCAAACACGCGAACAACACATAAGAAGAGAAAAAGCCACATCAAATATTTGTACTGCACAAGCATTACTCGCCATAATGGCAAGTATGTATGCAGTATATCACGGCGCAAAAGGAATCAGAGGGATAGCAGAAAAAGTTCATGCTTCAACAGTAACTGTTGCCGAAGAATTAAAAAAACTTGGATACAAAATCGCTAACAATTTATTTTTCGACACGATTACAGTTAATCTTCCTACAGGTATTTCATCAAAACAAATTGAAAAAGAGGCGCTGAGCAAGAGCATAAATTTTCGTTACATAAACGAAACCTCATTGAGCATTGCGTTAAACGAAACTGTAGACGAAGAAGACCTCAACGATATCATTTCAATTTTTGCTTCTGCAAAAGGACAAAAAATAGGTAACGTAAAAATCGATAACGCAGGTAATGTTATAAAAGCATCATCACTTAATCGTAAATCACTTTATTTAACACATCCTCTTTTTGATTCTTATCATTCAGAAAGTGAGATGATGAGATATATTAAAAAATTAGAGAACAAAGATCTTTCTCTCACACATTCAATGATTGCATTAGGATCCTGCACGATGAAATTAAATGCAGCATCAGAACTTTACCCGATTACATGGCCGGAGTTTGCCAACATACACCCATTTGCTCCTGTTGATCAAACAGAAGGATACCAAATAATTTTAAAAGAGCTTGACGAAAGCCTTTCAAAAATAACAGGGTTCGCTGCAATGAGTTTCCAGCCCAATTCAGGTGCGCAGGGAGAATATGCAGGACTCATGGTGATTAGAGCCTACCATTATTCAAGAGGCGATAAACACAGAAACATCGCATTGATCCCTTCATCGGCTCACGGAACAAACCCCGCAAGCGCGGCAATGGCAGGGATGCAAATCGTGATCGTAAAATGTGATGACAATGGAAATGTTGATATTAATGATCTGCAACAAAAAGCAGAACAACATAAAAACAATCTTTCCTGCTTAATGATCACCTACCCTTCCACACATGGCGTTTACGAAGAAGGCATAAAGAACATTACCCAAATTATTCATGATAACGGCGGACAGGTTTATATGGATGGCGCAAACATGAATGCACAAGTTGGACTTACAAGTCCTGGTAGTATTGGCGCGGATGTTTGCCATTTAAACCTTCATAAAACCTTTGCAATACCGCATGGCGGTGGCGGCCCTGGTATGGGACCCATCGGTGTTGCAAAACATTTGGTGCCATTTCTTCCTTCACATCCGGTTATCGCAATAAGCGGAGAGCAGGCAATCACTTCTGTTTCCGCAGCTCCGTGGGGAAGCGCATTGATACTGCTGATATCATATGGTTACATAAAAATGCTTGGGCAAGATGGTGTTACAGAAGCAACACGTATGGCAATTTTAAATGCCAATTACATGAAAGAGGTGCTTAAAGACCACTACCCTATTTTATATACCGGCAATAAAGGACGCGTTGCGCATGAAATGATATTGGATTGCAAAGATTTTAAAAGGACTGCTGGCGTAGAGGTAGCGGACATTGCGAAAAGGCTGATGGATTTTGGATTTCACGCCCCAACCGTTGCCTTCCCTGTACATGATACATTAATGATTGAGCCAACAGAAAGTGAATCGCTTGGAGAGCTGGATCGTTTTTGCGAAGCGATGATCACAATTAAGGGTGAGATAAATGAAATTGCACAAGGAATTGCAGGCAAAGAAGATAATGTGATAAAAAATGCGCCGCACACGGCCAAAATGGTTATTAGTGATAACTGGAACCATTCCTATTCGCGGGAAAAGGCAGTTTACCCACTAAAATGGGTGAAGGATCATAAATTCTGGCCAAGTGTTGGACGCGTAAATAATGCACACGGAGACAGAAATTTAATATGCGCATGCCCGCCAATTGAGGCATATCAAGAGCCAGCGCTGGTATAGAAGAATGATTAATGCTCATAAATAAATTTGATTTTTGATACTTTATACAGTAGCTTTGTATTAGTAAAGCATCCCCCATTACGACAAAATCTGTATTGGGGGGTTTTTTATGCTTTTAAATAATAATTTAATATCTTTGGCATCCCAAAATTAATTATAAACCAAATAAACAATAAAATGAAAAAAGTATACTTAAGTGTTCTTACTTTAGTTGTCGGGACTTTGAGCATAACTGCACAAAGTTTCGTAGCACCAAATCCTGTTCCTATGTATATGGACAGAAATGTAATTGTGCCTACAGGACCAATAATTCATACTCCTCAGGCTCAGAGTGCAACTGCCAGATGGTATAACTATTGGGAAGTGAAAGACGTAGTAGGTGGTGGTAACTCTGCATTGTATGGCAATTATCTTTTCCCTGATAGTAACGTTATGGCTGAGTTTTCAGATGCTTCCGGGAATCCACTTTGGGATAATCCTTGGATACATTCAATAGGTATGTCTCTTGACCCAACTTCCAGTTTCTTCAACGACCCGATTAACGGTGGTGGTGGATTTGGCGAACTTTTGATTCGCCCAACCGATTCTTATTCTGTGGATTCTGTAGGTGTTGTATTTAATTACATCAGAAACTATAACAGAAATGGAAGTAATGCAGAGGTTGTTGATACATTAGTTGTTGAGCTTTCTATTAATGCTACCCCAAGTTCTATTGACCTGTTCTTTAATGGTGGTGCCACTAATCAGGTAATTGTTAACTTAGCACCAACAAGCCCTGGCGTTGACACTGTTAGATGGTTTGGTATGCAGATGAATTCCGCAACAAACGGGTTCGACGCAACTATACTTCCTAAAAAAGCTTATAAACTGCCTATGGATTCTGCTTATAATGCTGACAGTATCCCTGGTATTGACGGCAGACACTATTGGGAATTCGAAGTAACAGGCACTGGTCTTCCTGCAAGCGGTCCCGGTAAATATGTATTTCTTACTTATTATTTTAAACCAGGATTTAGCTATTCTTTGGCTGATTCTCTTACTAAGAAAAACTACATGCAGTTTTTATCTTTCGAGGAAAACGGAGCCAATACTTTTCCAAAATACCAAGAAAGAGATTGGAATGCTTCTCACATATTCCGTTCTTATGAGAAATACTCTCTGGCACCGGCTAGTATTCTAAACGATCACCAGGCAGCATCTTTTGCTTTTATGGGTGGAACTTCTGCTCAAGGTGCAGCTTATCACTTCGAGAATCACTATGTTAACTTCAAACTTTCTTGTGCTTCATGTGATGCGATATCTACAAACGATATTGATCCAAACGTATCGAAGCTTGGGAATGCCTATCCTAACCCGGCTGAAGTTGGAGAGAGCTTAACTATACCTGTTTCTCTTGCAAAAGCAGGTGATGCTACAATTAAGATCTACAACACTCTTGGTCAGGAAGTAAAAGTGATCAACAGCAAAGATTTGATCTCTGGTGTAAACAACATCAATGTTAACACTGCTAATCTTAATGCTGGTGTTTATCTTTACTCACTTGAGTTAAATGGTAAAATCACTGCAACTCAAAGATTCACATTGGTTAAATAATAATCAATTATAGTTTTATAAAAAAAGACCCTCGAGTACTCGGGGGTCTTTTTTTATTTGCATGTCTCGTCCTGAAAAATATTTTCTTCTCGACAACACCTCAGACATATAAGGCTCCCTCCACAAACGGAATAATGCTTTAAACAAAATCACAAGTCTCAAAAAACTCACGTAGCATTTACAATTCGAAGCGTATACTAATCGGTGTGACAGAACTCCGCCTCAGAACAAGCATCTTTTCTAAAATAAAAAAGGAGCCTAAAGCCCCTTTTAAAATTAGAATATAAGTTCTTAGTTAATTCGCTTTTGCGTCCTTAAATCCAACAATTACAGCAACACATCCACTTGGCACAAGGTCACTCTTTCCTTGGCTTGGCGCAGAAACCTGCACTATAAGCTGCTGAGTTGTTTCGACATGGAAATCCCAATATTTTTTTGCGTCCTTACTTTTACTGCTATCAAAAAGTACATTATAATTAAGGTCAAGCAATTTAAAATTTACGTTCCCTAATATTTCCTGAGAACAAACCAACAGTCTGTAATTTTGTCCCTGGTACATAGTTACTTCTAATTCGGCACCTTCTCCTGCGCGAAGAACAGTATTATTGAGCTGCCCGTCATTTGTATACGGCGCAAGCGTTGGCATACATTGTTTTTTTATAAATGGCTTGCACTGGCTATACATTGCAAAAGAGGTAAAAGCCACGAGTGACATCGCTAAAACAGTTCTGTTTATTCCGTTCATTGTATTTTAATTTATAATACTATTTCTAATATACTCAATTTTGGGAGATATTTCACCTAATTGTTCGGGTGTAAGTGCGGATACCGTTCCACTACTGCTAATTGTAGTGATTTTGGTCTGTGGATCTGTTTTGGCAACCGGATTATCAGAGGATGCTTTTATTGGCTCATATACCTTTTTAAGTTCCTTTAGTAAAGTTACAATATTGCCGATTGACTCATCATTTGGATAGCTTTCCAAAAGACCAATAAGATTATTTAAAGATAATTTTTGTTCAGCAATTCTTTTAAGCACAGCTTCGTTCCTTGTCTCACCTGCAATTTTGGAGGCAATGTATAACCCTTCGACCCAGCCGCCAGCAAGAATTAAAGCCGATACTGAAGCCCTGTTCTCATCCTTAAGGCGAGAGTCGGCTTCCCAATACGCCTCAGAGATGATCAATAAAACAGAATCCCTGTTATCAGTATTGGCCTCCAGCCGCATTGCAATTGTTTCATCAAAAGCATTGCTGATGGCTAAACTTTTTGCAAGTGAATTCACGCGCTTCATATAGAGCATTGTTTCCTGTGCCTGATTGAAGATACTTGCCAAACTCATATCCGTGCCATACACACCTAAATTCAATGCCATGTCGGAAGAGGAAGTATACTTGGAAATATTATCAATAGGATTGAGATAATTTACATTGTATTTTGCACCTGATTTTTTTAATAAGGTCGCCATTTGTAAAGGAGATGGTATAGAATAAAAAACCTGATTGGCTTTTATTACTGTAGCAGCCGTGTCAACATTGGTAGAGTTTTCAACAACAACACTTCCTTGCTCATTACTACAGGAAACAACTAACACAAAAAACAAAACCCCTAAAAGAAAGTTTAACTTGTTCATGTGGCACAAAGATAAGAATTTTTAGCTAGTAAGCCTGCGGTATTAATGTGCTTCAAGCCATGTATTACCTGCCCCAATCTCAACTTCAATTGGAACACTCATAGGTATTGCATTGCTCATCTTATCTTTTATGATTGCTTTTACTTGTTCCAGCTCGGGCTTGTATGCATCAAAAACCAACTCATCATGCACCTGAAGAAGCATTTTTGTTTTTAGATTTAAAGATGTTAACTGTTCGTGAACCTTTATCATGGCGATCTTGATCATGTCCGCTGCAGATCCCTGTATTGGCGCATTAATGGCGTTCCTCTCCGCAAAGCCTCTGACCACCGCATTTTTTGAATTTATATCGCGCAAATATCTTCTTCTTCCTAAAATAGTTTCTACATAACCTTTCTCACGGGCAACCTCAACACTTTGATCCATGTAATCCTTTACTCCGGAATACTTGACAAAATATTGCTCGATAATATTTTTTGCTTCGGCCCTTGCAATATTTAATCGCTCGGATAATCCAAACGCAGATATACCATAAATGATACCGAAGTTTACCATCTTGGCATTGCGGCGCATATCCGAAGTAACTTCTTCGAGCGTTACACCATATACTTTCGCAGCTGTTGCAGAGTGTATATCCTGACCACTTCGGAATGCTTCGATCATTCCGGGATCTTTACTTAGCTCCGCAATTATTCGTAATTCTATTTGAGAATAATCGGCCGACAAAAGAATAAAATCTGAATTCCTTGGAACAAAAGCTTTACGCACTTCCCTACCCTTTGTTGTTCTGATAGGAATATTCTGCAGGTTAGGATTGTCGGAACTCAATCGCCCTGTAACAGCCACCACCTGGTTATACGATGTATGAATTTTTCCTGTGTTTGGATTTATTAATTCAGGCAAAGTATCTACGTATGTATTTTTTAATTTTTTTAACTCGCGATACTCCAGTATTTTTTCTACGATGGGATGTTTTCCTACCAATTTAATCAACACATCTTCACCGGTAGCGTACTGTCCTGTTTTTGTCTTCTTTGGTTTCTCAACAATTTTTAACACTTCGAAAAGCACATCACCAACTTGTTTTGGAGAAGCAATATTAAAAGATGTGCCTGCAAGCTTTTGTATATCTGCCTCTAATGTTATGATGTCTTTTTCAAGTTCAATAGAAAATTCTTTCAGTGCGGGTACATCTAATTTTATTCCTTCAGATTCCATTGCCGCAAGTACCGGGATCAACGGCATTTCCACCTCTTCAAATAATTTTGAAGCATGGGCAGCAGTTAACATGGGCTCGAATTTATTTTTTAACTGCAGGGTAACATCTGCATCTTCTGCTGCATATTCTTTAATTTGTTCCAACGGGACATCGCGCATACTCAATTGCTGTTTCCCTCTTTTTCCAATAAGAGTTTCAATTGAAACGGGAGAATATGTTAAATATGTTTCAGCGAGCAAATTCATATTATGACGCATATCAGGTTGAATAAGAAAATGCGCCACCATTGTATCGAACAAAACCCCCTTCAAATTAACACCGTAACGTTTAAGTACACTCAGGTCATATTTTATATTCTGTCCGATTTTTTTTATCGACGGATTTTCAAAAATACCAGCAAACTCATGAACAATTTTTTTTGCCTCATTAAAATCATGAGGCATTGTTACATAATAAGCCTCACCGGGTTTAATTGAGAATGACATTCCAACAATGTCAGCATTATGCGCATCAAGGCCCGTTGTTTCTGTATCAAAACAAACTTCATTTTCTTTTATAAGTTGTGCAACCAGTTCAGCACGTTTTCCTGTATCATCAATTAATACATAATTATGCGGAATATCATTTATGGTTTTGTAATCAACAACAACATGTTCATCAGCTACCTCCGCCTCCAATGTTTCGGTGGCTTGACCAAACATATCCATTTGACCATTTACAGCCGCAGGTTTCTTTTTTACCTCTGCAGGTTCAGAAGAAGTCCCACCGGTTTCTCCTAAAATCTGCTCTGCAAGTCTGCGAAATTCTAATTCATTAAATAATTCTTTGAGTGCATCCTTGTTTATTTCTTTCCTTAAAAGACCAGCCTCATCCAACTCAACGGGCACATCACAAATAATTGTTGCGAGCCGCTTTGATTGAATTGCCATCTCGCTGTTTTGCTCAACTTTCTCTTTTAATTTACCAGTAAGCTTCGATGTGTTTTGCAATAAATTTTCAATACTTCCAAAATCCTTAATGAGTTTAATTGCAGTTTTTTCTCCAACACCAGGAATACCCGGTATATTATCGACCTTATCACCCATCAAACCGAGAATATCTATGAGCTGATCGACGTTTTCTATTTCCCATTTAAGGCAAATCTCTTTCACACCCATTATCTCGGCACCATTACCAAGCCTTGCAGGTTTATAAATAAAAATATTTTCGGAGACAAGCTGACCATAATCTTTATCGGGTGTCATCATGTAAGTGATATACCCTTTTTGTTCTGCCTTTTTTGCAAGTGTGCCAATAACATCATCGGCTTCAAACCCATCCATTGCTATAACAGGAATGTTAAATGCTTCGATAAGCTTTACTATGTATGGAATGGCTTTAGAAAGATCTTCAGGCATTTCTTCACGGTTCGCCTTGTAAGACTCAAATTCTACGTGACGCTGCGTAGGGGCAGCCGTATCAAACACCACAGCAATGTGGCTTGGTTTTTCTTTTTTTAATATCTCCAGTAATGTATTTGTGAACCCAAAAACAGCAGAAGTATTCAACCCTTTTGAATTTATCCGGTGATTGTTACTAAAAGCAAAATAAGCCCTGTACACCAAGGCCATTGCATCCAGTAAAAAAAGTTTTTTATTATTCTCTGCCATCGCTTAGCCTTATATTTTATTCAATTTCTTAGAGTGAAAATAAGCATTATCTCAACACCTGCTAAAAATTTAGAGCGAATGTATTCAATAAAAAAGCCCCTCCGTTTCGGGAGAGGCTTTTTACTATTAAAGAACAAAATTATTTTTTCTTCAATACTATTGCATCACTACCGTCAGTGTCGGTCAAAGTTAAATCTGTTTTCGAGTAATCTTTAATTAAAGAAACATCACCTGTAGTTTCTCCTGTTTCAGTCATAGTGATCTTTGTATCATCTTCTAATACATAAGTTCCTGTTTCAGTATCACTAACTCCACTGAAAGTAAAAGTGGTTACATAAGCACCTTTACCCTTTTTATCTTTTGTAAATTTAATTACAACTGACTCGCCAGATCCAAGAGCAGTTCCATCGATAGTAACTACATTCCACTCGCCATCAAGACGTTTGTTTAATTTATTTGATTTAGAGCAAGATGCGAACATGATCGCAACTGCAAACATAACTGCAAAAATTTTTTTCATTTTTCTTGTTTTTAAAGATTTTATGGCGCAAAGGTAAAAAAATGGAGCGGAATACCAAAAATCTAATATTCGTCCTCGTTAAAGAAGAAATCCTCTTTGGTAGGATAATCTGGCCATATTTCTTCTATCGACTCATATGCCTCCCCTTCGTCTTCCATTTCCTGAAGGTTCTCAATTACCTCCATGGGAGCTCCTGAACGAATAGCAAAATCTATTAACTCGTCCTTAACTGCAGGCCAAGGTGCATCTTCTAAATATGAGGCTAATTCAAGTGTCCAGTACATTATAATTTTTTTTAACTGTTTATTTGCTCTTACCGGATTGATATTTCTTAACGAAAGTTCTACTTTTTTGTTACGTCGAAGCCTAAAAACCCAACCTTAAAAGACCTAACAAAAAATGAACCAATCCTGTTTATTTGTGCAAAAGTAAAAATTTATGGATAGCAACAAAATCTTGTTGAAAAATTTCACATTAATATATTTAGGTAAGTCAATTTTGTCGCCTCTAAAATATCACATCCGGGGCTTCCAGGGAGTCTCTTTTGCCCCTAAATCCTTGGATAATTTGCGTGATAGTACAAAAAGGTAATCCGAAAGGCGATTAAGGTATTTAACAATTATTTCATCAACCTTATCCAATTCAGCAAGTTTAATGGTATTTCGCTCGGCTCTACGGCAAACACAGCGCGCGAGGTGACAATATGATACAGTACTATGGCCTCCGGGCAATACAAACGACCTCATTTCAGGCAACTCCTCATTCATGGTATCTATCTCCTTCTCCAATAATATTACATCTTCTTCGCTAATTTGCGGAACCTTCATTTTAGACTTTACCGGATCAGAGGCTAAAAGGGAACCAATGGTAAAAAGCCTATCCTGTATTTCGATCAATATTTCTTTATAATGCTCTTTTATATCCTGGTCCCTGATAAGCCCAATAAAAGAATTGAGTTCATCAACTGTACCATATGCTTCAATACGTATATGGTGCTTAGGAACCCTTGTGCCACCTATTAATGAGGTTTGTCCTTTGTCGCCGGTTTTAGTATATATTTTCATTGGGCATTAATTAAACTGTTGACATTACCTTATTAATGTTTTTATTTAAAACATCCGACTCAACAAGGCCATCCTTTAATCTCACAATACGGTGCGCGTACTGGGCAATATCCTCCTCATGTGTAACAATAATTATTGTGTTCCCCCTCGCATGTATTTCCTGAATGAGGCCCATGATCTCTATTGAGGTTTTAGAATCGAGATTGCCTGTAGGCTCATCGGCCAAAATAATAGAAGGAGAATTCACCAGGGCGCGTGCAACAGCCACCCTTTGCCTTTGACCCCCGGAAAGTTCATTAGGCTTATGCGTCATCCTATCCTTCAACCCTACCTGCTCCAGCACTTCTTCCCCTCTTTTCTTTCTTTCGTCCTTAACCCAAGCTGCATATACTAATGGCAAAACAACATTCTCCAATGCTGTGGCACGGGGCAATAGGTTAAATGTTTGAAACACGAAGCCTATCTCTTTGTTCCGCACTTCTGCAAGTTCATCATCCAGCATTTTAGCAACTGACTTTCCGTTCAAAATATATTCGCCGCCTGATGGTGTATCAAGGCAGCCCAATATATTCATTAGTGTTGATTTGCCCGAACCGGATGGTCCCATTAAAGCCACATATTCATTTTTTTTTACCTCAATGGAAACATCACGCAATGCGTGAATTACTTCGCTGCCAATTTTATATACCCTGGATATATTTGTGATCTTTATAAGCGAATCGAGCATCATGAATACAAAAGTAGGGTTAATATCTAATTACAAAGTGTTCTTTTGCCTGATCTTTACGGATAAAGACTATTCCCATAAAAAAAAGATCGAGGGTTACAGTAACTTCATCCCGCTCTTTGATAATTTCCCATGCTTCCATCATTCCTTTTGACCAGCGTATGTCATCGAAAACGAAAACGGTACCATTATGTGAGGCAGCAAGGCATTTTTCAAAATATGTTAACGTCGCTTCTTTTTTATGATTACCGTCGATAAAAACAAAATCGAGTTTTTTCAATTTTTCAATACAGTAATTTATTTTTTCATCAAAACTTCCTGTGACCACCTCCGCATTTTTAATGCCCAGATCATTTATGTTTTTTTTTGCGACCTCAGCGATGGTGTCGCCTCCTTCCATGCTTAAAACAGCGGCTTCAGCTTGTGCTTTTGCCATGTAAGAAGTCGTGATCCCAAGAGAAGTTCCAAATTCTAAAATTGTTGTGGGTTTAAAATATTCCACGAGGTTATATATAAGCTGTGCATACTTTTTATTTTTCAGGGAGTGTTTTGCTATTTCCTTTACTAGCCGCCTTTGCATGAGGCCCGAGGTTGATCCTGCACCCAGATCTTGTATCTCAAGCACAGAATTATCTTTCAATAATTTTTTACGCTGATCTTCTATTGATTTAAAAAAAAGGGGGGCTTCCTTTTTTAAAATTGCTTCTGTATAAAGCTTGTAGACAAATGGTGAATGCAAACCATGTTTGGTTTTAGCGCTCAGCAGATATTTTATATATGGAAAAAATAAGTTGATCCCTGATTGCATAGTGAAACGCTCGGCAAAAAATTAAGAAGATACCATCAATAAACAATAACCTTCTTAGTTGATGAGTACCCATCTTCCCTCCATTCAATAAAATATATACCAACAGGCAGGGAAGTAAAATTCTGATCAACCGTTTTTAAACCAATAGATCCTGATGAATATTGAGTTGCTATAACAGCGCCAAGGCTATTGATAATATTTATTTTAGCCTCACCCAATGAAAGGGAAACTATTTTCAGATTTTTTGTTGCATGATCGTATTGCAAAATCAACTCCCTGTTATTTTCAATTTCACTTACCGATGCGCAGCTCACAACAATTGTTCTTGTATACGAACTGTCCATAAAACAGGAATTGTTTGCATATAATTTTGCATTATAGGAACCGGCAGTATTGTAACGTGCTGTTACTAATGGAGAACTAGAAGTAGAAGGTGTTGCGCCTTGAAGTCTCCAGCCAAATGTAGTAGCACCTGTTGTAGAAGAAGCATTGAATGTAATTGAATCGCCAACACAGATAGCAGTAGATACAGGGGATACACTTACTGCAGGCGGAGCCTCGACCGCTATATTTACATTTGAATTTCCAAAACATCCGTTCGCACCGGTACCAATAACATTATATGTTGTACTTACAGTTGGTGATGCCACAACGGTTGGACCCGTCGCACTGCTCAAACCAGTTGGAGGACTCCATGCATAAGAAGTTGCCCCGCTGGCTGTTAGCGACGACGAACCCGAAAGACAAATACTATTACCCGAACTTGTAACCGAAACGGAAGGATTTGCTTTTATTGTTACTGTAGTAACCAATGAATCCAGTTGATCGCAACCACCTCCAATGACATACAACTTAACATTGTAAGTTCCGGGAGTATTATAAAGGACCGATTGCTGAACATTGCTTGACCTCGATGGATTTCCGCCGGTAAATACCCATAGCAACGTATCCTCATATGTAGAACCCGTCGCATTAAAATTTACGCTATTCCCCTGGCAAATATTTGTTGCACTTTGAGTAAACGTAGCAATGGCAGGAGCATCTGTTATAATAGGATGCATTACCAACGAAATATCTAAATTCCATGCGCTTCCTGTTGTGTATTGGTGCCAACTGTTATCCGACTGCTGCTCCCATACTGCACTGGGTGTTGTTTCGCCATCTGTATTACTATATATAGAAAGAGAATCCTTAGGATTTCCGCCCCAGTTTAAATTACTCATGTCTATACTAACAAAAAACTTTTTTGAGGCGGGAAGAGAAACAGGATTTGGAAAAATAAGATTAGTATACTTCCCCCCGCTTACATCACTTCTTATTTTTGCAATTGTTGTATTCATTGAAGTGAGCTGTGTTCCCGGGCTTCCGCTTGTACCATCATATACGCGGAGTGTAACAACTTTACTTGTATTTGATGAGTATGCTTTTCCAAAGCCGGTGTATACACCGGTGATAAAGGTATAAGGCATTGCAGATGCATCAAAATACATTGCCTTTTGTTTATCACCAAAAGTATTCGTACCGTTTATATATCCATTTGTACCCGATGTATAATTCCCAATATTCCAGGAAGCAGGTAATGGATAATTTATTATAGCGCAGCCACCACCGGCAACAACCGTTATATATCCCGTTTTAATCTCATTGTCGCTCCCGTACAAATTACCAGCCACTAGTGTAACCGTATAAACTCCCGGAGTATTGTATGTAATTGGCGGAGGTGTTCTTCCATTAAAAGTCCCCGGTGTGCCACCTGCAAATCTCCAGTTCCATGAGGTTGGATTGTAAACCGACATGTCGGTAAAACTTACTACACCGCCTGCAGTAACCTTGGTTACGTTAGCAGTAAAATCGGCACGCGGAGCCCAATTAAGTGAAGCGGAAATACATTGCATAGCCGCGGATGCATTGATACGGCCGGCACCTAATTTTCCAGAGTAGCCGGGATTAAGTGAATTAATTGGTGTTGCATTAATTTTCAAACAATTAATAATATCCGACTGTGTAAGACCAGTATTCAAAGATTTCATCAGCCCGCAAAGCCCGGTTACTAAAGGCGATGCCATTGATGTACCTGATTTTGTACCGTATGTATTACCAACAGTTGTACTGTAAATATTACTTCCCGGGGCAGAAACATCTACCCATGAGCCGTAGTTGGAAAAGCTTGACCTGAGATCTCCATTATCCGTTGCAGCAACCGAAACCACGTTATTGTATGCTGCCGGATAAAATCTTGTGCTGTCGCCATTATTACCCGCACCGGCAACTAAAATACTTCCTTGTGTGTAAGCCCAATTAATAACATTTTGTGCTGTTGTTGATGATCCTGTTCCACCCCATGACATATTGATCACATCGGCACCATTTGCGGCAGCATAAACTATTCCATCATATCCATTAGTAATTACAGCTGCGGAGTTAGTGCACTTTATCGACATCAATTTAACGCTATAGCCTATTGATGCTACCCCAATGGAATTGTTGGAAGCAGCACAGCTAATACCTGCAACATGTGTCCCGTGCCCATAAGATGAAGTGGGTGGATTGGGATTATTGTCATTATCCGCAACATCAAAACCATTCCTATCATCAATGTATCCATTACCATCATCATCAATACCATTAGAATTATTATCGCCGGTATTTACCCATAAGCGCCCCGAAAGATCACCGTGTGTACGCTCTATTGCATCATCAACTATTGCAACGACAACAGTACTGCCGGTAGAAAAATAATTCCAGGCCGTTGAAGCATTTATTTTTGGCAAATGCCATTGCGAGCTATAATCCGGATCGTTGGGTGTTAAAGAGACTTTATCCAATGGAACTCTTTCGGCATAGTTTACTTTACCGCTTGTTTCAAGATCACTGATCAGTTGCATTACATTTTGTGGATTATCGAATTCGATCAAAAAAGTATTTGTCAGTGTCGATGAATTTTTAGCTGCAACAAACGGGCGGGATAATTTTTTAATAGAATATTTTGTTAGCAGTTTTTCTACAAATGGCAAGGTAGAAAATTGCAGGTTGTGCGGATCAGCTTTATAATCGTTATTAACCGGATAATCATTTTTTACTTTGACCCAAACCTTTCCATCCTGGTATTGATCAAAAATCACCTGAGCGCAAAGAACATTACCTATAAAAAGTAGGATAAAGGGAAGTAGTCGTTTCATCATTGGGATAAGATCATAAATAGAACAATAAATATAACTGAATATTATCGCTTTTTTATACTAAAGGAATAATTTGTCAAAAACATCCTATAACATAGAAAGCAAAAAAGCAAGGAATATGCACTGGATTTACTGAAATAGAAAAGCTCTTTATCGGACCTGTAACAACATATCGAAAGTAGGTTCGTCACTCTTCGGTAAGTGCTATAGTTTTAAGATATAGAAAATAAAAAAATGTATTTATTAAGAAAAATAAAAACCGAAAAGTCACTGATAATAATAATCGCGCTAATGGCAAGTGTAGGGGTGGTTATGATAAGTGTAGGTTGTTCGCTTATCACGATGTGATGTTCTGTTACCGTAACAACTGAGCAATCCGACCAATTTTATCAGCGAACCAAATAAAGTGATCCCGTTTTATGAACCTCATCACCATTGGTAAGTATTGCTTTTAGCTGAACAGAAAATACAGCCGCATCCATCAATTCATTATTAAACTTTCCATCCCAGCCATCAGTTATATTTTTCGTTTCAAAAACCACTTCTCCCCAGCGATTATAAATGCTGAGCGACATTGAACTCACACAATTTCCGTATAAATAAAATACATCGTTTTGTCTATCACCATCAGGAGAAAATGCATTCGGCAAAAACAGATCCGCACATATTATTTCAACAGTTACTAAAACCGAATCTTTTGTAGTACATCCATTTGCATCTGTTACGATCACATAATACAGGGTTGTTTCTGTTGGCGAGGCAATAATATTCTGGCAAGTAACACAACTTATTCCAGTTGAAGGACTCCACAAATATGCACCTCCGCCCGTGGCGGAAAGAGTTGTACTTGTCCCCTGCACTATTGTTATATTGGCGCTGACATTAACTAGCGGAGTATTCAGCACGACTATATTTACAGAATCGACATCTGAACAATTTCCGTTTGCTGTTGTGACCGTATATGAGGTAGAAATATTTGGACTCACATTTATGGAAGCCGTGGTGGCTGTTGTATTCCATACAAAAGTATTCCCACCGGTTGCAGTGAGTATTGCATGCTGACCTTTACAGATAGCAGTATCGTTTCCCGCATTGGCAACGGGTATCTGGTTCACCGTAATATTAATTGTTGCAGTACCCACACAACTACCATTTGTTACAGCCACTGAGAATGTTGTATTGGAGGTTGGCATTACCGTAATAGATGAAGTAGTGGAACCATCATTCCACACATAGGTTCCGCCTCCCGCCGCGGTAAGTGTTGTTGCCGTTCCTCCGCATATAGAATTATTTCCATTGATGCTTGCGTTAATTGCATTGCTGATTACGATGTAATTATTTTTGACGGCAGAATCTATTCCGCATGGCGTGGCAACAACCAATGTTACAGAATACGAGCCTTGTGCGCTATAAGTAACCCCCGCAGGATTTTGCGATGTAGAAGTTGAGGGCGATGCCCCCGGAAAATGCCATAACCACGAAGTTCCGTTGGCATCACAGGTTGTGCTTAAGTCCGAAAACTGTATAGGCGCACCCGCACAAACGTTTGTATTATTTGCATTAAAATCTACAGTTAGTGAATCCTTTCCACATGATGCTGCGCATAATTTACCCACTACACCTTCCACACCTCCGCCTCCTGAAGTTGTTTGATAAGCTCCCGGAGTAACCGGAAAATTACTAGTTGTAGCAGTTGCAAAATAAATAAAAGCACCATCTATTACAAGGTGAGGACCTCCGCCTTCAAGCATATCTTCGTGCCCTGTACCACCAATAAATCCTGAACAAATACGATTACCGTTCAGGTCGAATCGTGCAATAAAATTATCCTCTGATCCTGTGCTTCCCTGAAAAGTAGGACGAAAGGCACAGGAAGTAGCAGGAAAATCGGGACTATATGTATCACCGATTACAAATAAAGTGCTTGTAGCATCATCAATAACAATGCTTGCACCTTCTTCATCACTGCTGCCGCCTAAATAAGTAGACCACAAACAGGTTCCCCCTGGAGTAAATTTTACTATATAAGCATCTCCCCAGTAGCTGCCCATTGGGCCACCCCCATATGCTGTTTGAAAGGCTCCGGCAGTAAAAGGAAAATTAGTTGAGGCCGTATTACCAATTGCATATACATTGCCCGATATGTCAGTATCGATTCCAAAACCTGCATCATCATCACTCCCACCCAAATAAGTTGCCCACAATAGATTACCCGTGCCATTAAATTTTGAAACAAAGGCATCACCGTATATAGCGCCTCCTCCATAATTTGTTTGATAAGCTCCTACAGTAACAGGAAAATTTCCTGCGCTGTAACCGGATACGATAATGTTATTTGAGTTGTGAACTTTTACACAAAAGGCGCCTTCATAACGAATCCCACCAAGATATGTTCCCCACAACCGATTCCCGTTATTGCCATCAAACTTCGCGAGAAATGCATCTGTTATTCCTTGGAAATTTGTTTGAAATGTTCCGGGAGTAACTGGCAGGTTATTGGATTGAGTGCGGCCTGCTATGTAAACATCATTATTTAAATCAACATCAATACCATAAGAATAATCCGGATCATCGCCACCGTAAAACCCTGCCCACTGCCGGGTTCCCGTCGCGTTTAATTTTACGATAAATACATCATCATGCATCGCTTTTACCGTTTGAAAAGCTCCTCCTGTAACCGGAAAATTTGCAGAATGTGTATTGCCAGTAATAAAAATATTATTGTTGGCATCAGTAGCAATGCCCCAGGCATTGTCATTATCGTTACCACCGTAATATGTTGCCCACAAACGGTTTCCGTTAGCGTCATACTTAATTACAAACACATCGGTAGCTCCATTACCAAAAGCAGTTTGAAATGCGCCGGCGGTTACAGGAAATGTGTTAGAGTATGTTATGCCTGTCACAATAACCTCACCGTTATTATCCTTAGCGATTGCAGCAGGGTAATCCCATCCACTACCCCCAATATAAGTTATCCACGGATCAATGGTTAGTGAAAATGCTGCATTAAAAGTTCCGAGCTTAAAGTTCAATATTGAGCCGTTCAATTTATATTCTGCTTTTACATCAACAATTTTTCCATTTATGCTTTGATATACCTTAGGCATACTTTCGACAATATCTCCCATGGAGTTCTTAATTCTCAATTCTTCATTCTTAATTTCCAATGCATCTGCCCCCGTATATTTTATTTTTATGTCAGAAGGATTTCCGCCGGGCTTTATTACAATATCATATTTCACACCTTTGACATTATCACTGTGAAACACAAGGTCAATGTTATTGTATATGTTTTCGTACACAAGATCTTTGTATTGCTTTACATTCATTGCTGAAGCCCCGCCCATATAAAAATTAGAATACCCTTTGGCCTCATCGACTCCTTTAGCAACGCTTGCTTCATTAGCACCTGCAAAATCAACATCTATCCGATGTATAAATAATGAGTTGTCTTTTGAACTCTCCCCGGAAGCTAAAATATTTTTTGGCTCTATGTTGGCAGCCATATTTGTCTTGACCATTACGTAGCTAAAGCCATCATTTCTGAAATACAAATTGGCCTGGGGAATACTGCTGGTATATTTTATTTCGGATCTCGACAGGTTGTTCATGTCAACCACCTGCCCTTTGTTCTCCGTAAATTGCATCGTGTTTGTTTGCTGCGCAATGGCAGAAAAAAAACAGATAAACAATGCTAATAATAATGTGGTTGATCTCATGAATGAAATTAATTTATTGACCAATCAAATATACTAAAGCCCCTTCGCCATCTCAAAATCTTTTCGCCTCAATAGTTACGTTTCAGCGGATTCGAATGCGGAGGAATACATTTTCAATTTTAAAAATAAGTTCCTTCACCTAAGCATGAAATACGATTATAAAAATTGCTGCATATTTCCTTGGAGCTTAATACTTTTACTGAATTCGGGGACAGATTTTTTAAAATGCCGGCAAAACCTCATTATTAGTCTATTTTGGGGCATTTTGACTAAATTAATTACGTGTTTTTGAGTGCATTTTTTTATCAATTCAACAATTTTTCCTATATTCGCATCCCTTTTTACAAACCCTTCCCTGATAAGGATTTTGAAAAGGTAAAAAAAACGATAATTCTCCGCTAATATCAGGGCTTGGCGGGTATATAAAAACAAGACAATGTCAAAAAACTACGAAACCGTTTTCATCATGACTCCCGTTTTGTCTGAAGATCAGGCAAAGGAAGCGGTAAGCAAGTACAAGAAGTTGCTTAAAGACGCTGGATGTAAAATCGTCCATGAAGAAGCTTGGGGCTTAAAAAAACTGGCTTACCCAATCCAGAAAAAAACTACCGGATTTTATCACTTAATTGAATTTCAAGGAGCAGGTACAGTTATCGCTGATCTTGAATTGACTTTTAAACGTGATGAAAAAATTATCCGCTATTTAACTGTTGCATTAGACAAACATGCAATTGCTTACAGCGAAAAAAGAAGAAACAAAAAATTAAAAAAAGACCTGGTAGCGTCTTAATTAACCCTAAAAACCCAGATCATGGCTGAAAACACAAGTGAAATAAGATATTTGACCCCTGCAGCAGTAGAGGTTAAAAAGAAAAAATATTGTCGTTTCAAAAAGAGCGGCATTAAATATATCGATTACAAAGACCCAAACTTCTTATTGAAGTTTGTTAACGAGCAAGGCAAATTGCTTCCACGCAGATTAACTGGTACATCATTAAAATACCAGCGTAAAGTGGCGCAGGCTGTTAAAAGAGCACGCCATATTGCTGTTATGCCTTATGTGGCAGATATGATGAAGTAAGAAGCCTCTCCCCGACCCTCTCCAAAGGAGAGGGAGGAAAAAGGCAAAAAATATATTGACGCATTTTACAGTATAAAGACATTACAACATGGAAGTAATATTAAAAGATGAAGTAAAAAACCTTGGCGGCAAAGATGAGCTGGTAAAGGTGAAAGCAGGATACGGAAGAAATTTCCTTATCCCTAAAGGTTTAGCTATCATAGCTAACGAAAGCAACAAAAAAGTACTTGCTGAAACACAAAAACAAAGAGCCTACAAAGAAGGTAAACTGAAAGATGCTGCTGAAGAATCTGCAAAGAAACTTGGCAATACTGTTATTAAAGTTGGTGCAAAAGTTGGTGAGAACAACAAAATATTCGGATCTGTTGGTTCTGTTCAATTGGCAGAAGCAATGAGAAAAGCCGGCTATGAAGTGGATAGAAAAAACATCAAACTTAGCGACGAGAATATTAAATCAACAGGCGCTTATACTGCTGATGTTAAACTTCACAAAGAAGTAACTATTAAAGTTAACTTCGAAGTAGTTAGCGAGTAAGACCCCTACCGACCCTCCCCAAAGGAGGGAATATTGCGAGGAAAATTTTTATACTAAAGAGGAGCGAAAATTTCGCTCCTCTTTTTATTTTAATCCTCCTCTTCTTTATTTCTGTTCATTTCTTTTGCTTGTCCAAAAGAAACGAACCAAAGAAAAAGACCCCACAAAACCAACCTGAAGCTTTCGTTTGTCGCACCATCAGCGCCCCTAAGCTACGAAACTTCAGGTTCGCACTTTTGTGGACGTCAGCGCTCCAGGTTCTCTGAAATTCAGTTTATAATCAAAGATGGTAATCCAAATCAGTTTGTTTTTTACTTTTACATAAAATCATATACAATATGCGTATTCACAAGGAAGGTTTAGCAACAATTATTATAACCATTATAGTAGTTGCGATTATAAATGCGATCACACATTTTTGTTTTGGTGAGTATGCAATTGTTTTATGGCTGGGGTATTTAGTCTCTGCATTTTTACTGATCATCATCCTGCAGTTCTTTCGCAACCCATACAGAACAGCTGAACTAAATGATTCAAATATACTCTCGCCTTGTGATGGAAAAGTAGTAGTGATAGAAGAAGTGGAAGAACCGGAATATTTTAAAGACAAAAGGATCCAGGTTTCAATATTTATGTCGCCTTTAAATGTACACATCAATCGTTTTCCTATTGGTGGAAAAGTAAAATATGCAAAATACCACGCCGGATTATATTTGGTGGCATGGCACCCTAAATCATCCACAGATAATGAACGAACCACTATAGTTGTTGAGCACAGTAATGGCGCAAGTGTATTATTCAGACAAATAGCTGGAGCTTTAGCAAGAAGAATAGTTTATTATTGTAAAGAAGGTGATCCTGCCACACAAGGCAATGAAATGGGATTTATTAAATTCGGATCACGTGTGGATCTTTTCCTACCACTCCATGCTAAAATACAGGTAAAATTAGGTGATGTGGTGAAGAGTCCACAAAGTGTAATTGCAAAATTTTAGAAACTATTAAAAAATTCAGTTGACAAAACCAGATAAAAAATGTCCCACTGGGACAAACGCTTGGTAAAACAAAATCTCCATCACCTATAACATTGAATGAAAAATCTTTCAAAAACGATCTTTATCGAAATATTAACATTTTTTATCATTAAAGTATAAGTAAAACCCTCCAATTATTCGTAACTTAGCAATAGAACATTTAAACAAACTAAAATATATACCATGAAAAAAATATTCTTATTATTAGCTTTTGCGGGAATCGTAGGTTCAGCATCAGCAGTTACATTCGCATCTGTTACAAACCACAAAGTTGTTGTTGTTAAAACAGGCGATAAGGATAAAGACAAAAAGAAAAAGAAAGCTTGTTGCTCATCAACAAATAACAAAGCTGCATGCTCTTCATCTACAACAAATACAACTGAAAATAATGCTGCACCAAAAGCTTGCTGCAAAAAAACAGATGGAAAAGCATGCTGTAAAAAAACAGAAGCACAATCAACTGATGACAGTAAAAAAGTTGATACAAAAAAACCGCAGTAGTTTATATAATAATATTGAAAGCCCGCCCGGATATCGGAGCGGGCTTTTTTGTTCTGTATCTTCTAATAAGTTTCCGTAATTTAGTTAGTAAATAACAACAATCAAATCATGAAAATTTTCTTTAAAATTTTGATTGTCATTCTTGCCGTAGGAATGTTATTTAAAATACAACACTGGCCCTATGCTAATCTAATAGTGGTAAGTGCATTTTCAACATTGGCACTATCGTATCCCTTTCGTTTCATAAAAAAACAAGAAAAAAAATTTATTGATTATACAAAACTGATTCTTGTTGTCTTTTGGTCAATAAGTGGAATTTTTGCAATTCTACATTTGCCGTACAAAATAATATTTCAGTTAATTACATCGGCAGCATTCTTGATTTGGTTTTTCATGGAAGGCACGCAATATTTTAGCGTTAGTGGGACTGAAAAAAATCAAAAACAAGTAATCTCTAGCTTTGTTTGGGGACTTTTTGCTTTAATTACAATAGCGGGCATAGTCTTTAAAATTATGCACTGGCCATATGCTCTTATACTTTTGATAATCGGAGTTGGAATTGGCGGTATATGGCTTTTAGTTTCCTGAAAGGAATTACTTCGTATTTATTAGTAATTTCATATTCTTATCTTAATCTCTCGCTTAGCCTGTTATAATGATCCGCAGCCTATTACGTTATGCAAAATTTTTCGGCTACTCCGTTCTTTCCACAGAAGCAAGAAGGATCGTACGGCATGATATTACAAGATATTTTTTAGGACAAAAAGTGATCAATAATAAAACCATTAATCCCTGGTCCGATAAAACATATTCCGAGGAAGAAAGAGAAGCCGCATTAACAAAAGCTGCTCTATGGTTAGGTCAGGGAAAAAATTCCATGAATGATAATGGTATTGGTTCATACAACCTGCTAAACAAATGGACAAGCTCGTACGTTGAAACTACAGGTTATATTATTCCTTCATTAATTGATTACGGAATTTGTTTCAACAACAAAACAATTCTTGAAAGAGCAATACTTGCAGCAGACTGGTTAATAGGAGTACAAAAAAGCAGCGGTGGCTGGCAGGGAGAATGTATTGCTGATAATCGCCCGGAAGTTGTATTTAATACCGGCCAGGTGTTGAGAGGATTAATCGCTGCTTATAAAAATACAAATGATCAAAAGTATTTGGATGCCGCTATCAAAGGCTGCGACTGGCTTTGTTCGATACAGGACGATGAAGGTTTCTGGAAAAAAAATGCGTTCATGAATGTACCAAGGGTGTATGACAGTTATGTCGATCATCCTTTGCTGATGGTGTACCAATTAACTGGAAAAGAAATTTATAAAGAAAAAGCAATTAAAAATCTTTACTGGATCATTGAAAAAAAACAATTACCCAATGGCTGGTTTGAAGATTGTGACAATACAATTAAAAAAAATCACATGCCCATACTGCATACCATTTCATATACTATTGACGGACTGTTAGAATGTGGCATTTTACTTAATGACAAAAAAATTATTGATGCCGCAACGAAAAGCGCGGATAAACTTTTTGAGATCTTCAATAAAAATAAATACTTAAATGGCAGGTTTGATTCGCATTGGGACGGGCATGAATATATAATTCCAACAGGTTGTGCGCAAATTGCTATTGTATGGACAAAACTATATAAGCTAACAAAAAACATTCAGTACCTCAATGCAGCCATGAAGATGAATGATATTTTAATTTTTATACAAGACAGAAAAATAAAAGAAGACGCCAATACAATAGGAGCATTACCCGGCTCGTTTCCTGTTTTCGGCAAGTACGAGCCATTTGGTTTTCCCAATTGGGCAACCAAATATTTTGTTGATTCGTTGTTGTTAGAAAAAGAATGTTTAAAAGAGATAAATTAGAATGAAAATAGGCATCACCACTTTTTCTCTTCATCATCCTGATTTTCAGCAGCAGCTTAGCTCACTACTAAGAAATAAGGTGGTGCCAGATTTTATAATCCTGCATTACGGCGGAACATTAAATTCATTCTCAAGATTTTTTAATTATGCGGTCAGGACGTTTAAACAATACAGGCTTGGATCCATCAAGCAGATTTTAAAAAGAGTAAAGTCCGAAGGCAAAACCAGCAATAGTAAATTTTATTTAAGCGATTCCGAAAAAAAAGAAGTAAATATATTTTTAGCCAAAGCCAACATTATTAAGGTTAAAGGCATAAATGATCTTTCGACCATAAAAAATATAAATAGTCTCGGAAGTTCTGTCATTCTATGCAACAGTGGAATTTTAAGAGAATATGTTTTAAAAAACACAAACGTTACTTTTCT
Organism: uncultured Bacteroidia bacterium; assembly: GCA_964593555.1. Classification (GTDB taxonomy): domain Bacteria; phylum Bacteroidota; class Bacteroidia; order JAFLBG01; family JAFLBG01; genus CAZQIC01. The sequence continues at coordinate 34,881 of CAZQIC010000014.1, forward strand.
TAACATTCACGCTTCAAAATTACCGGAGTACAGGGGAATGAATAATGTGGAATGGGCCTTATTTGAGAACAAAGACATTTATGTTACAATACATAAAATTTCAAGAGGTATTGACGAAGGTGATATTTTGTACCAGGAGAAAATTGAGATCAATAGTAATGAATTAAAAAATATTGAAGATTATCGAAAATATATTTATTACAAAAGCTACCAGGCAGCTGGAAAAGCTGTTCGAAAATTAATCGATGGAGAAATAATTTTTGTGAAGCAGGAAAAAAAGTATGAGCCGCTGTTGCTTTACTACACTATGCATCCATTATTAAGACAAAGATTGCAACAAAAGCTATAAGCATCTTCTGGTAAGCCATATTTATCAAGCTATTGCTTCCTTATTAAAAATAGCATCTTATCATTATACCTTTTTAAAAAAAATCACTATTTCGCTTTCTTATTATATTAATCGAATTGATTGAAAAAGAGCTGTTTGTTTGGATTATTTGATCAAAACTTACAACCGATACTAACGACAAATAAAACCTTTTCATGAAAAAGCTCATTGATAAAATTCGTCCATCAAACATTCCGATTCTATTCACGGTCCTTCTCATTTTTATTTTAATCATTATATGTGGGGAGGTAAGACTTGCAGCAGGATTGAGTTATGGATATCAGTTTATTATAGGTGCCTTTTTTGCAATTGTAATTGCGTTCGCTTTCAGAATGCCAGACAAGATGAGATTAACTACAAAAATCAATTCCAATTCACTTAAATACTATATCGTTCCAGTATTGTATATACTCACTATGCCTCTTTTACAAGGAGGTTATAATTTTTCATTTCTTGATAAGGACATAATATTAATGATGAGCGGCGTTGGGATTTACGAAGAAATATTGACACATGGTATTTGCATGGCTCTCCTTTTAAATAAATGGGGCGATAGCAGTAAGTATAAAGCTGCTATAACAAGTTCTTTATGCTTTGGATTTCTACATTTTGTTAATATTATTTCAGACCCTACAAACTCCAGCTTAATACTTAACAAAATCACGACTGTATTCTTTGCCACTTTTATTGGAATTGGTTTTGCAGGACTTGCCTATAAAAGCAATTCTATATGGCTTGTAGCTATTATTCACGCCCTTATAGATATAGCAGGGAATGTAGGAAGCGAAAAATATTTTACTCAAATTTATCCGAATTGGGGTTGGGTTGAATCTATTGTATCCGTAATTTATTTTCTTCCTTTTGGAATTTATGGATTATGGCTCCTTAAGGAAACTAAATTACAAACTGCACCTAATACAAGTCCCTCGGTTCAGCCAAATGATCTAGTAACTGCTTAACTGAAAACAGTACTAAAGAATTTTTTTTAGCTCAAGCAAAGTATTCACATGATAAGTCACCTTTTCCCTTCTTCTCATTGGTGAAGAATTAACATAAGCCTGATCTATCCCTACCCTTCTTGCCCCGACAATATCCACTTCTAAATGATCACCAACCATAAGGCTGGTTCGCCTTTTAGCATCGGCTGCTCTTAACGCGAATTCAAAAATTTTACGATCGGGTTTGGTACAGTCTGCACTTTCGCATGTAATTATATTCGTAAAATACTTATCGATACCGCTGTTCTTTATTTTATGGCGTTGCGACTCTTCAAAACCATTGGTGATGATGTGTAGTTTATACTTTTCAAACAAATGATTCAATATCTCTATGGCGTGCGGCATAAGATTAGTTTTATTCATAGCCGATCTCATATACCCTTCATTTAATCTTGCAGCCAATGAATCTTCTTTAATCCCCAATTGTTCGAGGACCAAGATAAATCGCTGACTCCTCAATCCTTCCTTATCTAATTTTCCTTCACGGTGATATTGCCACATCAGTATATTCACCTCGTTATATACATCAATAAAGGAATTGACATCCAGGCTATATTTTTCACTCAGCTTCTCATGTGAGTGAATTTCCACTAGGGCTTCATTGGAATTTCTATCATAATCCCAAAGTGTTTTGTCGAGATCAAAAAAGATATGCTGATAGTTGGTCAATGTATAAATAATTTATACGAAGCTATTGCGACTGACCAAAAAAGAATAGAGCTAAACATATATACCGTGACCCGTTGCTTATCCTCAAAGTATCTGACAGCCAGAAAACAACCAAGTGGTATTGACAAAAGCAATGGAGTTAACAGCGCAATACCCGGCAATCCAAACTTTCTTTTTACTTGTACGATGATCTTGTTTCTTCTTGTAAATATTTTTTTTGGAGCTTTTTTTACAGCTCTTTTTTCAGCAACATTTTTTACCTTTTTTATTGTCCAGGCACTTAGGTTAACAAAAACCACTACCCCTACAAAACCACCGGTAGAAGTTACAACTACTGTTTTAAAAAAGGAGAAGCCAAATCCTAATGCCAAAGGGACAGCACCGAAAACGAATTTAACCGTACTCAACAACCAAACTAAAATTATCTGCCAGATATCTTCCACACAAAATTGATTTATAATTTTTCTCCAAAAGCCAGATCACCCGCGTCACCCAAGCCCGGAACAATGTATGCATTCTTGTTTAACTCCTTATCAACAGATCCGATCCAGAAATCAGTATTCGCCGGAAAAGTATCTTTAACGTATTCCACCGCTTCTTCACTTGCAATAACAGAAACAATGTGCGTATGTTCCGGATTTCCTCTCTTAAGCAATTGCTTATACACAAGCTGCATTGAGGTTCCAGTTGCCAACATTGGATCGCAAAGGATCAGTGTTTTATTTGTAAGATCAGGACAAGCCATATAATCCACTTCAACATCAAAAGATCCATCATCGTTATGCTTACGAAATGCTGTTACAAAAGCATTCTCCGCCTTATCAAAATAATTCAGCAGTCCATTATGTAACGGCAAACCTGCCCTGAGTATTGTAGCAATTACCGGTTGCTGAACAAGCATATTAACTTTAGCCTTACCTAAAGGTGTAGTTATATCCTTAGTCTCATAATTCAATTTTTTACTTATTTCGTAAGCAAACAACTCCCCGATCCGTTCAATATTTTTTCTGAAACGCATACTGTCTTTCTGCACAGAAACATCACGCAACTCCGCAATAAAATGATTATAAATACTATTCTGTTTATCGAGTATGGTGAGCATAATTATTTTTTGATCAATTTTAAAAGGGGTGGGAGCTTATTCCTCTTAATTCTGTAATAAATATAGTCAATAGTATTGAACCCTTCATTAAAGCGGGCTACGGAAGACACATTAGAACCATAAAAATCAAGTACATCGTACTTATCCTTGTATTTTTCAATGATCGCATCCATCAAAAAATGAATTGCCCCGGTTTTCTTACCATAATCATTGGATGAACTTTTAAAATAAACCAGCCTTTTTCCACAGGTAATAAAACTTGCCGAGCCGCACACCTTACCATCCTTTGTCTTAGCCAATACAACAAACGCCTTTTCCCTCTTTTTCAATTCCGTTAACAACAATTTCATCGTGTTATAATCCACCGTTTTAAATTCCTTTATTTTTTTTGAATTCTCTTTCCTGAAATCATTCACATGCGTCTCTATAGAAAAATCAAATTCTAATTTAATATCCTCTTTAATTGCTTTCTTGATATTCCTTTTCAGATTATCTGAATACTTTTTTCTCAATTGATCCAGTGGAACAGAAATATCAAGCAATTGCAATTTTCTCTCGGTAAATTTTATATCCGGTAAGTTTTTTTTGAATGCAGGTGCGAGACAAATATCAATGTACCTGTATTGAGCAGGAATAGCTTTCAGAAATTCCCCCGAAACAGTATTGTATTTACTTTCAATCTCTGTGTAAACATCAAAATAATTAGCAAAAAACGGTTGGAATAAATAATTTATCCTATACTTTTTTCTTCCTGTTAAAGGAAACACGGCCTCATAATCATTTAATACTAAGGCATTCCAATTTGGCGATATAATATCAAGCACATAGGAAAAAGAAAAAAAACTTTTATTGAATGATGGATCAACGCAACGATCCCATTTACTTTTATCAATGTTTTTATTTTCTATGAAACTGATCACGCCTTTCAATTTATTGTTTGCACGTTTCGATCAACATCCCTTCATAAATATCAGTCCAACCCTTCCAGGTTTTCCTATTTGTTAATGAATCATTGTGCCATAAACTAATGAATGTACCTCCTACCGATCTTACTTCTTTTATCAATGGCAAAACATGCTGCATTACTTCCTGCATAGGAATTTTCAAATAGTATTTAAATGTCGATTCCATAAATGCAAACGGATGTATTTTAAGTTTTGTCTCTATATCGTTATCCAGGTCATAAAAATTAAAGGGTGTACAAATGCTCGCCCTGAAACCAATTTGTGATGCATAACCCATAGTATAATCATCGGTAATATCACATTCGATCAAATCTCTATAGGTCTCCGGCAACGACAATTTCAAAAAATGCTGCCGGCTCTTTGTTATATCCCTGTGCAAAATATGAGAAAGCCTATCAACTTCTTTTCTTAATTGTCCCTCTTTTGTATTTGAACCAAAGGAAGGATGAATTCCAACAAATGCATAATCGCCCATTTTTTTTATAAGCGACTGGAATCTCCTGCTTTGATAAGGAAGATTTTTATCATTTACCCCATAATCTCCAAGCAGAAAAAAATAAATGGTATCGAATTTATATTTTTCCTGCAACGCCAACTGATAATCGTAAGTATCATAAGGATCCGGGATCAATCTAAGCAGCACCTTTGTACGTTCGGTAATTTCTTCAAAGTCAAATTTTAATAAAGATTTTGCGTAACCACCCAGGGAACGCATCACACCTTTTTCTCTAAACGCGTATGCATTATCAATATCAATACTCGAAATGAATTTATATTCCGGAGCAGTGATTTGCAGAGCAGGAAAATGAGTCGTTAACAATTTTCCGATTTGAAGCGCCCATTTATTAATGACCGGCTGTTGTAAAAATCCGTTTTGAAATGCGATGCTGTTCTGAGCCTCAAACCTATCGTACACATCGCGGATATGCGGAAGGTACTCTTCATAGCGGCTTACCAGGTAAAACGATGCTGCAAAAGGATCAAAAGGCAATGCTGAATTATTTCCTGTCGCATAAAACATTTTTGTTCCGTTCCATTCGGAGACCGAAATATTTTGCTCCTTAATTCCTGTTTCAAAAAGTAATTCCCTGCTTTGAAAAAAAAGTGCGTTATCAAATGCTTGTTTGGCGTATACCAATTTTGCTCCATCAAAAGCAGCAAACTCTTCTTTTGAAACAGTAAACTGAACAGGCACATTTAAAATATCGTGAAACAATAAATTAAAAATATACCTGATGCGGGAAGTTACTTTAGGAACATAAATGAGCAACATAAGCCCTAAGGTGTTAACTGTTTAACTATCTCCTTACAAATAAACTCTGCAGCTTTTGTATCGCCAAACAAAGCAGGATATTTTATCCTTTTCTTCTTGATAAAATATTTAAATGCGGTGGCGATCCTCTTTTCATCAGCATCGGTAACAATAGCGGCTCCGCATTTTACCAATTCGATCCACTCTGTTTCGGCACGTAATATGATACATGGTTTCTTAAAAAAGAAAGCTTCCTTTTGAACACCGCCGCTATCGGTAATTACCATACGTGCATTTTGCTCCAGTTGTATCATATCTAAAAATGACACAGGAGGCAATATTTTTATTTTAGCGTTCGTTTTTACTTTGCTGTAAAGTTCCGGCGTAAGATTTTCGGCAAGTAGTTTTGATGTTCGTGGATGAAGAGGAATAACAATATCCAGCGAATTGGCCTCTGTTATATTTTGCAAAGCGGTGAATATCGCCATTAATCGCTTTGCATCATCTGTGTTATTATTCCTGTGAATCGTCGAAAGAATATAATTCCCATTTTGAAGAGAATAATTTTTAAGAACAACACTTTTTTTATCGGCAAGTGATGAAAAATAAACACTGTTATCGTACATCACATCTCCGCAATGATATATCTTAGGATTATCAACAGCATATGGTGCTTTTGACTTTGACCTGAATCCTTCTTTGATCAAATTTTTTATTCCGGCTTTTGTTGGCGAGAAAAGTAATGTAGAAATATGATCACACATGATCCGGTTAACTTCCTCGGGCATTGATTTATTAAATGAACGCAATCCCGCCTCTATATGCACTACAGGAATATGGATCTTAGATGCAGCCACTGCTCCTGCCAGTGTTGAATTAGTATCGCCGTATAAAATAATACATGCAGGTTTTTCTTTTAACAATATTTCTTCGATGCCCTCGATCATGGAGGCAGTTTGTTTTCCATGTGTACCGGAGCCCGCATTTAAATTATAATTAGGATGAGGGATCTCCAATTCTTCGAAAAAAACCTGCGACATATTCTGATCATAATGCTGCCCGGTATGCACAATGACTTCTTTGATCTTATCAGAAAACTTTGTGTGAATTGCCCTGCTTATCGCAGCAGCCTTAATGATCTGCGGCCTCGCACCAATAACAGTAAGTATTTTTATTCTTTTATCTTCCAACTCGTTATTCATGTGTAGTTAATTTGTTTTTTAGTTGTCACATGGAATACACCATATCTTCATTCTCGGTTTGCACACCAGTTTGGTATATGGCTATTTCATAATAAAAAATTTATTTATAACATCCCTTCATCGGCAAAACTGAAATAGGTATTCTCACAAACAATGATATGATCGAGCACATTTATTTCCAACAATTTTCCTGCTTCAATAATTTTTTTTGTGATCCTAATATCCGCATCGCTGGGTTTGTTATTGCCTGAAGGATGATTATGACATATTATTATTGATGAGGCAAGATTTTCAATTGCGGGTTTATACACCATTTTAACATCAACCACTGTACCGGCAACACCTCCGCTGCTTACAAAACGTTTTTCAATAACATTATTTGCACGGTTCAGGTAAACAGCCCAAAATTCTTCATGCGGCAGGTCAGTTAAAAAAGGTGCAACAATATCAAATGCATCTTTGCTTGTCTGGATTTTATTTTTTTTGATCGCCTCAACTTCTTTTCTTCTTCTTCCTAATTCAAGCGCCGCAACAATGCTTACCGCTTTTGCTTCACCAATTCCTTTAAATTTTGTAAGATCATTTACGGTAAGTTTACCTAGATGGTTAAGATTATTATCCACATGATTTAATATTCTGCGCGATAATTCCACTGCCGATTCTGTTCTGCTTCCTGACCCAATAAGTATGGCAATAAGTTCGGCATCAGACAAAACACTTCTGCCTTTGCTCATTAATTTTTCTCTTGGCCTGTCATCTTCCGACCAGGATTTTATTCCAAGAGCAGGTTTTACTTCAATTTTTGTTTCCATAAAGACCATTAAAGGTAAAAAATAAAAGCCTCTTTCCATAGAGGGAAATCAAAGGCAAAAACCCGTAAAATATCTAATTTTCCTCTTTTGACTTAATAACCTCCAACATGGGCTTATAGCTGACCTCACTTCGAGCCAATTAATAATATCAAAAAGTGAAAGCGCCTTTTTTTCTGTTTTGTCTTTTAACAATTTGCTTCTATCCAACTTACTCCAAACACAATGTTCACTACATAGAGAATTGAACTAACAAAATAGGGCCCAAGAAGTTAACAATTGGCTGTTGTTAACTTCTTGGGCTTATTTATCTGTGCTCCAATTGTTTTTGTTTAGTTTTGTTAGCATGAGAAAGATTCTATTCCTGTGTCTTTTAGGCCTTAATTTCGCTAACACTTCCATCGCTCAGCAAAAAGTTACTATTCCTTCCAAAGATAGTTTACCCATTACTGCAGATATGTATTCTGTTGACGAAAACAAACCTTATATTATTTTATGCCATCAGGCGGGATATAGCAGAGGAGAGTATAAAGAAATTGCAACGAAATTAAATAAACTCGGATACAATTGTTTGGCCATTGATCTGCGCTCGGGAGGAGAAGTGAACGGAATAAAAAACGAAACCGCCGCAGCTGCGTTGAAAAAGAAAAAACCACAAGGTTACCTGGATGCAGAACAGGATATTTTAGCTGCTATTGATTTCGTATATTTCTCAAGCGAAAAACCTGTTATATTATGGGGCAGCTCGTTCTCTGCTTCATTGGTATTAAAGGTTGCAACATATAATGATAAAGTAAAAGCTGTTATGGCCTTCAGTCCCGGCGAATACTTTAAAGGCATTAACCTCGCCGACAAAATTAAAATACTTAACAAACCTCTTTTTGTTACTTCAGCGAAATCAGAAGCTACTGATGTACTTACTTTGACTAAAAGTATCATGTCGAAAAATAAAGTGCAATATATTCCTAAAGGTGCTGGCGGACATGGTTCAAGAGTGCTTTGGAACAATAGTCCCGATTATCTTGATTACTGGACTGCAGTTATTCTTTTTCTGAGAGACATAGATTTATAATTTTTTATTTTTCAGATGTCTCTTTTTATCTCTTTTCGTTTTCTTCAGTAAATTTTTTTCGAAAGATTTTGTCAGATCTACTCCGGTTTGATTGGCAATACAAATCAGCACGAACAATACATCAGCCAATTCATCACTAAGTTCCTTTTTCTTATCCTTTTTCTTATTTGATTGCTCTCCATAACTACGCGCAATTACTCTTGCTACCTCCCCTACTTCTTCAGTTAATATGGCCATATTGGTAAGCTCGCTAAAATACCGGACTCCATATTTTTTTATCCAGTTATCAACCTGCTGCTGAGCGTGTTGTATTGTCATATTTTGAAAATTGTTATTTATTGAGTGAAATTACATAAATCATCAGGTACATATGCAGTTGATAACTATTTAATTAAAAAATCTTCAAAAACCCTTTATTTTCAGTGTTTTCAGGGGTACTGAAGCACTAAATTCGGAAACCCTATTTCCCCCCAATCGTATAAATAGTATAGTTCTTTATGAAAGGAGGGCACCATGATTTTCTTGAGTTCGAAGAACAAAATGTTTTCTGCATCGGCAATTTTCATCGGCACATTGGGAGTTATTTTATCTCAACACATCCTGCTATACCAACAAAACAGCAAGGACGCAAACAGTTTGCAAAACACTTTAGACCTCGCACAAATATGTGAAAGAGGAAAGCTCGTTGCTTTAACCGATAATAGTTCAACAAGCTTTTATATTTACAAAGGCGACTCAATGGGTTATGAATATGAATTGCTTCACGCCTTCGCAAAAAAAATCGGGGTACAACTTGAAATTATCGTAGCAAAAGATATGGACCAGATTTTTGATCTGCTAAACAAAAATGAAGTAGATATTATTGCTGCGAATTTAACAGTCACAAAAGAAAGGCTAGAACTTGTAAATTTTACAGAACCACTTTTATATACCCGCCAGGTATTGATACAGCGTAAACCAAAAGGCTGGGAAAAAATGAAGCGGGATGATGTTGATAAACTAGTTGTCCGAAATACACTGGACTTAAGCGGTAAGAAAATTCACGTTCGTAAAGGATCTTCTTTTTATTCGAGGCTGATCAGTTTATCTGAAGAGATTGGCGAGAAAATAGAAATTATTGAATCGCCCGGAGAAAACAATACCGAGTTATTGATCAACAAAGTTGCAACAGGAGAAATTGACTACACCATTGCCGACGAAAACGTTGCCATGATCAATCAAACTTATTATCCTAACCTGGATATAGAAACGCCTATTAGTTTCCCGCAAAAAATTGCCTGGGCTGTTCGAAAAAAATCTCCACAGCTTAACAAGGCATTGGACGACTGGATTACAAACGAGAGCGGCTCTATCATTACACAAGTCGCATATAAAAAATACTTTAAGGAATCAAAAAAGCTGCGTCATCTCGCGGTGAATAATAATTTTTACGAAGCAAATAGAATATCGGAATATGATGAGATGATAAAAGTGTACAGCAAAAAAATTGATTGGGACTGGAGATTACTCGCTTCGATGATATTCCAGGAATCAGGCTTTTCTGCAACAGCACAGTCATGGGCGGGCGCTTATGGACTTATGCAGCTGATGCCTGAAACAGGTTCCAGGTACGGACTGGATACAACAGCCGGAGGCGCTGAAGGAAATATTGTAGCCGGAACAAATTACATTCTTGATCTTGATAAATATTGGCAGAACAAAATACCGGACAAACCCGAACGTATAAAATTTATTCTGGGATCATATAATGTTGGCCTTGGACACGTTATAGATGCAAGAAATATTTCACCCAAATATGGCAAGAACCCAAATATATGGTTCGACAATGTTGACTTTATGATATTGCAAAAATCAAACCCGCTTATTTATAACGACTCTATAGTCAAGTGCGGTTATTGCAGAGGGCAGGAAACATATATTTATGTACGGGAAATATTGAACAGATATGAGTTCTACAAAAAGCGATTGCCTGAAAATAGTCCGCCGACTCTGGTAGCAAATTAATTCCATCACCCTTCAAAGGCTCTTTTCATGTGTATATAATTTTTAAGTTCTTGATTGTCACATGGAATACGCAACATATTCATTTTCGGTTTGTAAGCCGAAGGCTTATGGCTATTTCATCTCTCAACTAACCAAGTTTATCGGAAAACAAAAAGAAATCTCTGGATTTCTGCTTAATTTGTATTACAAGGTTGAGTATATTTAAAACTATAGAACCAGAAGCGTGCTTTTCCAAAAAAAAATAGAAAGTAAAATAAAAAACAAATGGCTGGCAGAAAATCTAAAATATTTGCCTGCAATTGTGTTGCTATATATTTTACTTGCCATATTGCCAATATTTTTGAATGCGGCATTTGCGCCTGACTTTAATGAAAGTCTATCCAAAACCATCTCTGACCCTTACTTCCTTGGCAACCTTATATATATTGCATGTAACATGTTTTGCATTATGATATGTGTTACCAATACAATTTTTATTTTACAAAAGATTAATTCACTTGATCATTATCCGGGCATTCTGCTTATTGTTAAAATAGTGGCCGTTTTTATCGGTGTTACAATAGGAACCATATTGAGCTACAAAATAAATAATTATTTAATTGAGGCTGGGCTTAGACCATTGGTAACAAAAAGCAATTTTACTTTTAACGGAAAAAATTTAAGTGTTCTGGCAGCAAAATTATTTACAAACAATTTTGCCGGCTTACTAATATGCGTTCCCATTTTTATCAGTGAATTCCGCAAACAGGATATTATTTTAAAACTAAAAGAAAAAGAACTTGAACTTAACAAAGCAGAAATAACAAAAACACAAACGCAGCTTGAGTTGTTGCAATCCAAAATAAATCCTCATTTCTTATACAATGCATTAAACTCCATTGCAAGTCTTGCTCATGAAGAACCTGATAAAGTGGAAAAGATGGCAATATCCCTTTCTAAATTATTCAGGTACAGCATCACTACTTCTTCGAATAATTATGCTTCCATCAAGGAAGAAACCGACATTATCCGCCATTATCTTGATATTGAAAAAATAAGATTTGGCGATAAGCTTAACTACTCAATAATCATTGATGCTGATCCGGCAATTCTAATACCCAGGTTTTTGATCCAGCCCCTTGTTGAAAACGCTGTCAAACATGGCACATCCAAAATCACTACTTCCGGTCTTGTAGAAGTAAAGATCACTTCTGAAAACAAGGAGGTTATAATTACTGTTCATGATAACGGACCTTCATTTCCCGAGGGTTTGATAAGCGGGTATGGTTTGCAAAGCACGCAGGAAAAATTAAATTTATTATTTCCGAATAGCCACGAATTAAGTTTTACAAACGGAACATACAAACAGATCATTATCAAACTAAAAATTACGAACAATGCCGCAAGCTTATAGAACACTCATAATTGATGATGAGAAACCCGCAAGAAGCAGACTGTTAAGACTGCTTGGAAAGTATGAGAATGTATTCGATATCATTGGGGAAGCTGAGAATGGAGAAGAGGGATTAAAAAAAACAGATGAACTAAAACCGGACCTGATATTTTTAGATATCCAAATGCCCGGCTTAACAGGATTTGAAATGTTGAAACAGGTTAAACATATGCCTAAGATAATTTTCACAACCGCGTATGAAGAATATGCGATCAAAGCATTCGAAGAAAATTCTGTTGACTATTTACTTAAACCAATTGAAGAAGACCGCTTAGAACTGAGTATAAAAAAATTGCAAAAAGATCAAAAGTCAACCAACACAATTGACGATGCTACACTATCCAGAATACTGAATCACATTGCACCTTCCGACAAAGCTATCACTTCCATTCCTGTAAAAAAAGGAGACCGGATCTTTATCATAAAATTAGATGACATTGCTTTCCTTGAGGCCAAAGAAAAATATGTTTTTATCAATACAATGGATGGACACGAACACCTTATTGATTTTACGTTAACTCACCTTGAAGAAAAATTGCCTGCTCATTTTATAAGGGTACACCGCGGACACATTATAAATAAAGATAAAGTAAAGGAAGTTCAACGGTACTTCGACGGAAGGTATGTGCTTATACTTAACGATAATAAAAACACAAAAATTATAAGTGGAGCAAGCTATAGTAAAGAAATAAAACCATTGATAGAAATATAATTCCTATTCATTGATCCACTTGAGTGATTTACGGTATGTTTTATTATCCGTTAGGGTCGCGATATAAATACCTTTACTATATAGATCAGCAGGAAGCTGAATTGTGACATTTCCACTTCCCATAATTTTTTGAGTAAATATTGTTCTTCCCATCATATCTGTGCAGGAGAAATATAAGTCTTCAAATGAATTGTTGTCTGTATTCACCACCACAAACTGTTCACCAACATCAGATTTTCCAATATAATATTCAACATTTTTTTCATTTTTATTTGACAAAGTTCTGGAAGCGTTGCTGTGCAATTCTCCATTTATACAAGCATCTGCTGTTTCGGAATAAGAAATATCAAGAACAAAACGCGACGTTGAAGTTGTATCGTACAAATAACAATTGTATGCGCCTGTTCTAAGATCATGCATTGTTCCGGTTAACAAGTCTTGTAAATAAACGCAAGCCGAAGAAGGAAGATTATTTATTTCGATAGGAGAAATTGAAAATGCCCCGGAAACACTTGTTATTACTTTAATTGGAATATGTATATTCTGAGTAAGTGCCGGCAATCCATTGATCGCATACATAGAATTATTCATTTCAGATGCGATGTAAGGTGAAGACTGATCCATAGCCAATAATTTGTATGCATCGAATTGTGAGTCAAAACCGGAACGTGCATCAACATTAAAATGCAATACGGTTTCATCGTGCATACCATTCGCACCATCTAAGAAAAGTCTGAACACGTTGCCAACCACAGGGGCTGCCTCGCTGGTTTTTAAGAACGTTGGATTGCTGTTAACTTTTATACTCTCTGTGGCAGAAAGCGAAGTTACAGCTGTTGCATGAACAAAAAATCCTTGTCCGCTTGGTATAGTATTACCAATACCCCCAGCTCCAATGGTTGGAGTACTTACTCCTCCTACACATGTTGCAAAAGCACCAGCACCAGCGTTCAGATCCGCATTCCATGCATATATTGCATCATCTACATTACCATTAGCTCCTTTGAGAGCAGACCAGCTAATTGGTGATGGATAAGGATTAGCGATCATATTCCATCCATCGTCAGCAGGTGTACCATGATTGGTATACGATAAATTAATTGACTGATTAAATTTTGTAACTGTTCCGGTAACATCCCAGGTTATTGGAGCTGTAAGGTTTTGTGCCGTTCCTAAATAAACATAAAAACCTTTACCTGAAGTTACCGGGTCATTTACATTGTTCATGCGTACGTACGAATTAGCTGCAGTATAAACACCGGCAACAGTTTCGTTGTAAGTGTAAATTGAAGTGAATCCGCCCGCTGAACCATCAGGGCAAGTAGAGCAGGAAATATAAATATCATCGTCCCAATCCGAAAGTGTCATTGCAGAACTAAAAGGAGCGCCAATGATCGCCCAACCAGTTTTTCCTCCGGGAGCATAACGCTGCATAGTTACATTACCTGTTATATCAGCTCCTCCGGCAATTGCGCCAATAGCTCCGGTATATGTTGCATCAGATGTCAATGTTAAATTTCCGTTTGTAGCTAACGTTCCGGAATTCAATTGTAATACACCCCTTAGGTTCTGAGGACTTAAAATACCAGCGCCTGCTGAATTGGTAAGCGTGAGATTATGAAAGGTTGCAGTATCAGCACCACTTATTGTTTGAGCAGCCAAACCATTCAACGTAACAGTTCCGGTATTTCCCAAAAATGACCCGTCGTTTGTCCAGTTCCCTTTCACATTTACTGCATAATCGCTCACAGTAACATCTAATATACTTGTACTTCCAATTGATAAATTTCCATTCATGGAAATGGCCCCCGCTAACTGAATTGTATTTGCACCGGTGAGTAATAAATGATTAAAAGTTTCTCCGGCATTATTGGTGATCGTTTGATTAGCCACACCACTCAATGTTACAGTTCCGGTGCCGCAGGTAAATGTTCCTGTGTTGGTCCAATTACCTTTCAGATTAATGCTGTAATTACTTGCAGAAACAGCAAGTGTACTGCTGATGTTCAAATCACTATTAACAACTGTAGCGGCAGATAAAGTTTTTGTATTTGAACCGGCAATTGTAAGATTGTTATATGTTGTCCCTCGCACAACCTGAGCAGCAGAACCATTATACCTCACAAGACCTGTTCCGGGAGTGAAGGTTCCCGTGTTGGTATTATTTCCTCCGATATTTAAAGTTCCTGTAGTTATTGTTAACGCTCCGTTTCCACTAAGGTTTCCGGTAAGATTTACTGTTCTGCCTGCCTGGTTAAGTGTAACTGTCCCAGCCCCATTCGTAAGCGCCAGATCTCCTGAAATTACCAAGGGAGAAGTAGCAATTGTTTTATTAATACTGGCAGCGCCTGTAGTTAAACTAAGGTTATTATAACCACTATTATAAATTGACTGAGCAACATTTCCGTTATAATTTACCGTATTGGCAACCGTACTAAAATTTGCAGTAGAAATATTTGCTGCAGAAGTCGCAATATTTAAAACACTTCCTCCTCCTTGTGTCCACCCTCCGGTACCGGTTAATCCATTTGCTGCAGTGCTTGTTAAATTAACTGTAGTATTATTTGTAAGCGTAACACCGGTTACGGTTACAGCTCTGGAAAAACTAAGCGCTGTTACACCTCCTATTGCCTGTGAATTAGTTGTGAAGGCAGCCACGCCTGCAGAAAAGGATGTTCCATTGTTAGTGATGCCGCCTTTAAAAACAAGATTGCCTGCAGTAGTAATTGATGTGGAGAGCCAAGTTGCACTAGCGTTAACAGTCACCAATCCAACAAAAATTTTAATTCCATTATTGTTGCTCAGTGTTAGTGTCATAGCGTTTCCAACAGTTGTTGTTCCGTTCACGGTCATTGTCATCCTGCCAATAGTGGCACTTCCTGTTGGCATAGTCAATGCTCCATTCACAATTACGGTTCCGGTCGCCGCACTATTCAATGTTCCGCCCGAAATATCAGTATTTTGAAAAGTAGTTGTTCCAAGTATATTTGAATCGCTCAATGTTCCTGCAATGGTTGTAGAGCCATTCACCGTTAGATCCTGATCAATCGGATTGAGTGTAACACCCGTATTAACAATAAGGTCATTATTAACTACCACAGCGCCTGTCATGGATTTTGTCCCTGATGTTGACAAGGTTAAATGCCTGTAAGTAGCAGCAAAAATTGTTTGATTTCCTCCGCGATTATAAATTACGGTATTTAAGTTTGTATTAAAATTTACCGCAGCAATAGTAATTGTACTTCCTGCATAATTAAGAACACCGTTGACTCCCTGGGTCCATGTTCCGGTTCCGGTTAATGAGCCTGCTGCGACAGCTGTCATTGTTACGGTTGAGCCGTTTGTAACCGTAACGCCGGTAACTGTCACTGCACTTGCAAAATTTAAGGTCGTGGCACCGGACAAGGTCTGAGGATTAGAATCAAAAGTAACGGCACCTGCCGCAAATGATGCACCATTGCTCACAATACCACCTCTGAAAACAAGTCCGCCAAGTGTTGTCTCTGTGGTGCTGTTCCATGCCCCTCCTGGATTTACCGTAACAGCACCTGTGAAAATATTTGTTCCTGTATTGCTTTGGTCATAATATGTACCATTAACAGTTGTAGTACCATTATTGGTTATATTAAATGTGGATGCCCTGAATGTACCTGCGGCAACATTTAGGTTATTGCTAACTGCTGTATTTACACCAAGGGTTACAGTTTGTGTCCCCACCGAGGTCGTTAATCTATTGTAGGTTACTATACCTGCCGGTAAAGTTGAATTGGCGCCAGTAACATTCCACAAAATGGTGCCCGTTCCGGGAGTAAAAGTTTGGTTAGCGGTTGCCCATGAGGTACGAATCTGAAGCGTACCACCATTAGTCATATTTAAAATACTCCCGGCAGTAGTTGAAGAAACTGTTGTGACATTTAATGTGTTAGTTCCACCGGCGACCCATTGTAAAGTTGCGGCAACAGAAAAACCAACATTCAATGTTCCGTAAATTAAATTATTAGCGGGGTTGTTATCGTATGTACAGGTTCCATTGATTCTTAAATTATCACCTGCCACTGGAAGTGTTCCTCCGTTCCATCTCGCTGCAACACTAAAACTACCAACCCCTGTAAATGTTTTATTCGCCGACTGTAATTGACCAGCGGCAATAAATAACAGAAAAATTAAAGTAGATATATTAAGTAACCGTAACCTCATTCTGCTGTTTAGAAAAGTTAAAGCTTATCAAATAAATTTCTCTGCTCTTCGTTGGTTGGGATACGTATCATACCTTGATAATCTCCAACCTCTTTTCTTAACCGCTCTATCAACTCCTTATTACCGGTCATATAATGAATACTTGTATATACCTCATTTTTGAGCTGTATCATATTTTTTTCTTTGTCGGTAACAATGACATCCTTTAAACTAACAGCTTCGGTTATCTTATACTTTTCCATTAAAACCTTTTCAACTTCCTTTAATTCACTTGCCTGTAAATAATTATTGAACAAATACATTCCCCATAAAAAAAGATCATCGACAAAATGGAATTGACTTATGGCCTTATGCTTTCCTAATTTTTCTTTGTAGAAAAGAATGGAGTGATTGACCGTGTTGTTATAATTGTTTTCAATCAAATAACGAGGCTTCTCATTTGAAGCGAGAAAACTTGTTAAACGAGTCCCAAAATCAACACCTCCAAAAGTGATCTTTATATCAGTTTGGCTGCGATCGTCATGAAGCTTCATGTACTTATCGACCAGGTCAATAATGTCCTTTGGGTTTAATATATTGTGGTAATGTTCTCTGCGAGAGAAGGAATATCCATTATGCCTGTTAGGCTGCTGGAAATAGTTAGAAAGATCTTTTAGTATGCTCATACACCTTATAACGGTGTTGCAACACATAATGTTTCATTTTCTTACATATGTAAGTTATGCATCGACAAATTGGAGAGGATAAACGATGAAACAAAAATCATCACTTATTTTCAATATTAAAAAGAAATTAAAGCGGAATTAAAGCTAGATTAAAAAGAAAAGCTTAGATCATTAATATACTACTCTTTTTGTTTAGAGTCAATAGTAATTGTAACAGGCCCCCAGTTAAGTAGATCAATTTCCATACCGGCACCAAATTTTCCTGTGCCAACAGATTTATTTAAAATAACTGAAACCTTTGCAACAAACCTCTCGTATAGGAGAATTGAAATTTCAGGTTTAGCCGCTTTAATATAGGACGGCCTGTTTCCCTTTTTTGTGCTTGCATACAAAGTGAATTGAGAAACGATCAAAATTTCTCCCTTAATTTCATCCACCGAAAAATTCATTACCCCATTTTCATCATCAAAAATTCTTAGCGAACAAATTTTATTTGCCAGCCATTCAATATCTTCATCGGTATCTGCTTCTTCAATTCCAAGTAAAACGAGTAGCCCTTTATTAATGGAGGAATATTTTTCTCCATCAATTTTTACACTTGCATGTTTAACACGCTGAATAACTGCTCTCATCCCTTATTTTTATAATCTCTATCCAGCTCACTTCCCAACAAAATATTTAAATACGTTGTGTATCTGAAAGAAGCAATTTCATTATTATCAACGGCTTTAATTATTGCGCATCCTGGCTCATTCACGTGCAGACATGAATTGAATTTACAATCGTTCATGCGACCTCTTATTTCAGGAAAGAAATGTCCTAATTCATTTTTTTCGATATCAATAATTCCAAATTCTTTTATGCCCGGAGTATCGATAATATAACCGCCCATTTTTAAAGGGAACATTTCCGCGAATGTAGTTGTATGTACACCTTTATCGTGGGCATCAGAAAGTCCTTTTATTTTCAGATCTAATTCCGGATCAATGGCATTAATCAATGTAGATTTTCCAACACCTGAATGGCCGGATATCAGGCAGGTTTTTCCTTTCATTTGCGCCATCAATTCTTCAACGCCCGATTTTTCTGTTGACGATACCATAAAACATTTGTAACCTAAAGGCTCGTATATTTTTTTTAATTCATTTAACTCATTATGGCCTTCGGGAGTATACAGGTCAAGTTTATTAAAAACTATACTGCATGGAATTCCATATGCCTCAGCGGTAAGTAAAAATCGATCTACAAATCCGGTTGATGTTCGCGGCATTGCAAGTGTTACAATCAAAAAAGCTTCATCAATATTGGAAGCAATAATATGAGTTTGTTTAGAAAGATTTGTCGACTTACGAATAATGTAATTTTTTCTCGGAAAGATCTTGTCTATCACCCCTACTTGTTCCATTTCATCAATGACAAACTCCACCCTATCACCTACCGCAATTGGATTGGTATTTTTTATTCCTTCCATGCGAAATTTTCCCTTTATACGGCAACGCATTATTGCACCCGCATCATCACGCACGTGGTACCAGCTTCCTGTTGATTTTATAACAATACCTTCCATTATTATTCACGAATTTACGAATCAATACGAATAGTACGAATTGTTTATATTATATTGTTCCAGCATTCGTAAAAATTCGTAATTCGTAGAATGTTTGTATATTCATACTCATGTCTATCAAAGTAAATAACATCACCAAACTTTACGGAGCGCAGAAAGCGCTGGATGATGTTTCATTTAGCATCAACAGCGGAGAAATAGTTGGTTTCCTTGGACCAAATGGTGCAGGAAAATCAACCATGATGAAAATACTTACCTGTTATGTTCCTCAAACTTCAGGAAAAGCATCGGTATGCGATTTTGATGTTGAAGAACAAAGCATAGAGGTAAGAAAAAATGTTGGGTACCTTCCCGAGAACAATCCCTTGTATTTAGATATGTATGTAAAGGAATACCTTGAGTTTGTTGGTGGCTTACATAAAATAAAAAACATTCGCGACAGGGTAAATGAAATGGTTGAAGTCACCGGACTTACACTTGAGCAGAAAAAGAAAATTGGCGCACTTTCAAAAGGATATCGCCAGCGGGTAGGATTAGCGCAGGCTTTGATACACGATCCCAAGGTTTTAATATTAGATGAACCGACAACAGGACTCGACCCTAACCAATTGGGAGAAATAAGGGAACTGATAAAAAAAGCGGGCAAAGAAAAAACGGTGATTTTTTCTACGCACATTATGCAGGAAGTTGAAGCCATTTGTGACAGGGTAATTATTATTAACCGCGGAAAAATAATTGCGGATGATGCAACAAAAAACATCAAGATCTCCAGTACCAAA
>CAZQIC010000015.1:0-54510 GCA_964593555.1 uncultured Bacteroidia bacterium
GGATAATAATAAAGTCAGAAAAAATAAAAACACCGGAGTAATCGGATTTCATTATATCATTTACCTGCTCCATTAAAAATTTACTGAACCAAATCAATGTCATTCCAATTAGATTTGAAACAAACATTCCGGCTATTACCCTTATTCCTTTTGACATATTATTATTTTATTGCTCCAAAAATATACTTTTCCCATTCATCGGACTCTGCAACACGTTGAATTATTTTATTTCGCTGTAATAAAAGTCTTCTCATATAACTTTTCAAAAACAGCCATTCGGCTATCTTTCCCAATGTACCCAATGGCGCTTCAAAGTCGAAAATATCAGTCATAAGCGTAATTCCGTTTTCCTCTTTAAAAATATGCTGATGGTAAATTTTTTTAAATGCACCTTTTACCATTTCACTTACAAAAATGTTTGGCGCATCGAATTTTGATATTTTGGATGTAAGGTGCTGTTTTATCCCCAAGTGCTTTGCTTCCCAGGTCACCTGATCATTATATCCCATTAATCCGCTTACAACTCCTGCAATTGCCTTCTCATTAGAGCCAGTGGTGGAATCTGTATGCAATTCCACACTGCGCGAAAGATCAAAACATCTTTGAGCAGGGGCATTAATTTTCGTTTCTAAAATTATGATTGCCATTTCATCTGCGGTTTACAAAACATTTACTTCCAAAATCTCATCAAGCGCTTCTGGAAGATTTGGATACTTAAATACATAACCTGCTTCCAAAATTCTTTCAGGTACTACCCATCGGCTTTTTAATATCAACTCTGTTTCCGTTTTAATGATGACAGCACCAACTTCCAGCAGCCATTTTGGTAAAGGCAAGCCAAAACCAATTTTCAATTTTTGCCTGATCGTCCTCATTAAAAACTCATTGTTAACCGGATTGGGCGATGAACAATTATAAATTCCTTTTGATTCCGAGTTATTCAGGATGAATAAAATGATGTTGAACAGATCTTCTATATGTATCCAACTGAACATTTGTCTTCCGCTTCCGTGATTACCTCCCAATCGTAATTTCACTAAGTTTAGCAATGGTTTTATAACTCCTCCACTCTTTCCTAATACAATTGCCATTCTCAATGCGACCTGTCTTGTTTTATTCAATTGAAATGAAAAAAATGCTTGCTCCCAATTTGTTGCCACGTTGACTGAAAAACCTGTTCCGATTTCTCCATCCTTCTCCGTCATCGGCCTATCCTCCGCATGGCGATAAATTGTTGCAGTGCTTGAATTGATCCAAAGCTCAGGAGGATTATTACATTTTAGAATTGCCTCTCCAAGAGTACGGGTAGTTTTTACCCTCGACATTAAAATTTCGCTTTTGTTTTTTTTGTTGTAGCGGCAGTCCACAGATTTACCAGCGAGGTTGATAAGTATGGTTGCATTTTCAAGCGCTTCGATAATTGCTTCGTTATCACTCCATAAAATAGATTGCGGCTTTTGTGAAATGATGACAACATCGAAATTGAGCATACGGAATTGCTCGGCAAAGTATTTGCCAATAAATCCAGTTCCTCCTGCTATAACAACTTTCTTTTTCATTTCAAATGATACAAACAAGTATTATCAGACGATATAATATCCACGTGTAACAAATAAATGTGGGTAATTCCAAACTATTCACCCTGCGCCTATGTTCTAAAAACATAAAACCAACTACGATAAAAAAATAGCCAAGAGCTGCAATATTTGTAACCGCATAGAATTTGTTAATCAGCAAAACCGGAGTTAGAACAATTGCGCCCAGTGTAGAAACTGCAAGTAAATTAAAGGCGTATTCCATTTTTAACTCCCATCCTTTTTTGAAAATAAAGATCCACTGAAATAAAATTTGCCCAAACACTACACACAATTCAAACCACCAATCATATTCAATCTGGATGTATCCTTTCAGCAAAATCGCATACTTGCTCAGTACAATTGCAGTGATTATAGCAGTGACTAAAATGTAAACAGGTTTATACTGCCTTAAAAAATAAGCTGTTTTATTTTCTGCCAGCACTTTCATGATGTTAAATTTTTACTTGATCAGGCTGCAACTGCTGGTGTATTGGCTGTTCTAACAACAGGGCGGCTTGGTGTTGAAGCACTTCTTAATATTAGGATCATAATAAGGTTAATAAACAAAGTCACTCCTAATATAATCACAGATCCTCCCAGTTTAATACTCAATACTTCTATCATCTCCTGTGCGCTGTCCATATAATTCTGAACGCTGTGTCCTGCGCCTTCATCATATCGCATATCAGTACTTATTCTTAATCTTAAAAATGTGAATCCAAGATTAACAAGATAAAATCCAACCTGTATAAGTTTATTGACAGCTGCCGCCTGTTCTCCCTGCCCATGAAACATATCCAGGTAAAAAACTTTTGCATTGTTAAGAAGGGTTTTCGCAACCCAAACGGTTAGCATTATTGCCGCTGGCAAATAAATGCAATAACATAGTACTGTGTAGTTCATGGTGTTGGTTTTAATGGTTAGAAACAGATGGTTTAATTTTTACAAATCGTTCTATTATTACTAAAGAGATCACATTAAATACATGCATTATTCCAAGTATAAATACAATGAGTCCGATCTTATAGGAAAGTATCTCTACCAGGCTTTGCGTGGAATCTATCCTTTGCCAGATTCTTAAAGCAATAACAGTGTATCCGATATTAACGAGGTAATACCCGACAAGCAATAATTTATTGATAGAATCCGCTAAAGAAATATTACCGTGAAAAACATTAATCAAGAATGGTCTTCCGTTTGTATAAAGCGTTTTACCGACAAACAAAATAACAATTGCTGTGATCATTAAATAAAGGCAATATGTTATAATGTTGTAGTTCATTTTACTTCATCAGTTTAATAAATGATCCGACAAACCAGTTCTCATCAGCTTTTATCATCATATCAAGTATCTTATCCGTTTTTGTTGTGAAATTCTGAATGCCGTCAATTGTATCGACAAAAGCTTTTAGTGATTTATCCTTTTTGTTTCCCTTGACTTTTTTCACATCTTCCAATACTTTAAATATTGGCTCCACTTCTCTTTTCCTTCTCTCTTTGGCAACTTGTTTAAACACCTCCCATATATCCTTTTCGGCAGAAAAATATTCTTTTCTTTCTCCTTGTATATGGGTTTTCTCTACCAGGCCCCAATCGATAAGCGCCCGAATATTCATATTGGCATTACCGCGCGAAATTTTTAATTGTTCCATAATATCCTCTGCACTGAGGGGATCGGGAGATATCATTAATAATGCGTGTACCTGAGCCATGGTGCGGTTAATTCCCCAGTTAGAGCCCAGCGTTCCCCAGGCATTGATGAATTTATCTTTTGCTTCATTTAGTTCCATATATCAAATGTATATAATATTTCTGAACTTTCAAAACTTATTGAAAGTTTAATAATAAATGGAAAAATAAGTGGGTGTGGATATATAAGCTAATGGCTTATATCAGAAAGTTGCGTGGATTAATTATAAGGAGCCTACCAGAACGGATTTTTATATTCTGCGGAACCCTCGCTTATAATAACCGGCCGGAAGCCCACAAAAGGAGATGCGTTCGTTTTATGAAATTCTGAAAGCATCTGTTGATACGTTTCTTTGCTCTCCCAGCAGCAGCCTATAACCATAATATTTCCCGATCTCATTTCATATGTCATTTCTGAGACATGCCCTATTTCACAATACCTGTTCATGCGTTTCGGATAAATAGTATCAGCCGGTAGCGGATCGTAATATGGGTACGCTTTGTTATATATATCTATTATTTCTTTTTCGCTCATCCCATACCTATTGGTAGAATAGAGCATATCTACCTCCTCAATTTTCTTTTTGCGTTTTTTAATTGTAGCTACTCTTTTTAAAAATGCGTCATCAATATATCCTTCTTTAATTTCATACAACGTGTTGTATCCGCTGCATACAGGCATAAATGCATACCCCACAGCCACGCTGTTTATCCATTCCACATCCCTTGGCAGCCTGATCTTGAATGGCTTTGTCTTTACTTTATTTTCAACCGCATACTTATTTACTTCTCTCTCCAGCCAGCTGCAATATAAAAGTGCTCCTTCAATGGAAATATTTACTACAGGAAAATCATTGTATTTTTCATTGGTAAAATATGACTCTGCCAAACCAGCCAATGAGAAATTCTTCCATACCTCGGGATTTACTTTTGCTTTGTTGTACTCTTCCTTCTTATCCTGTAAAAGTAGGTCAGTTAAAAAAGTATGGTACTCCAGGTTAGTCACCTGCATATTACGCATAATGAATGCATCGACTGTTACGGGCTTACCCATGTAATTTGTTTTCCAGGCCTCAACGGGTGTATACAGTTCTTTATCCGTCTTCAAAAATTTATCCAGCATCATTCTTTTTATTTTCAGACACTTTTCCTTTTCGGTTTCCGAAACAACAAAATGCTCTTCTGCAGAATTATTTTTTATCTCCGGAACAATGAATGGAAGATATTCGGGCGCAGTTCTTATCTCTGAATCTCTTCTAATGATCAATGTCGGAGATTTAATAAGTAACAGAGGTAACTTCTTCTCTGTAATCGTTATACCAGACACCGTGAATGAACTATCGTTTTTAGAGTTAATACTATTGCCATTATACAATGCTTTCTTTTTTTCTTTTTCTACATACTTCGTGTTGTTATTAGCATCCTTTGTTATAAAATGAATGATCAACATCGCACCAACAATTACTAGCACTGCTATTATGGCTGATATCCCCCAGAAACCTTCTCCACCGGCAGGCAGTCTTCTGATCATCTTTTGTTCCTTGGCTGGATCAATTTCAACATCATACTCCTGCTTTAAAATAAAATCGGCTGTTTTATCCTCCAGTTCCATTTTACCCTCGAGAAATTCATCCCGGAGTAAATCGTCAAGGTTATCTTCGTTTATGTTCTTATTGTGCGACATTTTTTGCTGTGCCTAAACATTCATTAGAATTTTCGGTAACCTGCTTTTTTAATCGCATATGATATACTTTTAATTGATCCGATGGTTTTTCTACATACGCCGCAATTTGTTCGTATGAAAAATCCTGCGCCCTCATCAATAATAGTATCCGCTGCCAATCCAGTAATTGTTGAAGCGCTTTTTGCAAACAGCTCATGCGTTTACTTTGCGTTACACTTTTTTCTTCGTTCTCCTCTGTAATTTTACCGTGCATGTCATTCAATTCAATTGTATCAACTTGTTTGCCTTTTTTATCACGATAATGGTTACGCAAATAATTGATAAAAATTTTAAATATAAACCCCGAAAATTTTTCTTCGCTTTCAAAAGTATATTTATCAATTACTTTCTTCACCTTATACAACGTCTTGTAAACAATTTCCCATGAATCGTCTTCTGCAAGGTTCCATTTACTCACACCATATCCATAAAGTTTTCTTCCAAACTTTGTATAGAGATATTTTATATCACCGATATTTTTCTTTGAAAAAAGCTCCGGCATAATTGAATGTGTAATTCATTTAAATTTAACTAAAAACGGGGACATGAAACCGTTCTATACTTTTTCACCGGGGCATTGAACCATCCATAGGATTTGTTCTGCGGATACCTTGCGGTAAAAGAAAACACGAACGTTTTACTTTCCTCTGGCTTCAGGTCAAACTTCCAATCAATCATTCCATTCAACACATCCAATTTGCCATCGGACAATTCTCCTGTTTCAATAGTTACTTCATTATCTGAAGAAACAGGGATCTGGTCCTGCATGTTCATTGAGATAGGCTTGCTGCTTGTGTTCCTCACAACAATTCTGTAGGATATTTTTTCTACCACATCATTTCCAAGAACTTTTTTGGAACTCTTGTCCTCGATCTTAATCCTGTTGATCAATATTTTCTTGTTTCTGCCGAGCGAAATATCCAACGTGTCATTTGCATATTGCGGTGTAATCCTTGAATCGCCTATATATTGTCCCTGGTAATAGATAGAAGCCGGTCCCTCAATTAAATTAGAACTTCCCCAATTGGTGATCTGCGCCACTAAAAATGCATCTTTGTCAAGCTTAGGAGTTGAATAGTAATTATAATTTACTTTAAGTTTTGGTTTTGAAATGCTGACGAAATACGGTTTGCCATCAGAAGGAATAATGTATTTATCCTTTATGTTCAATTCCAGCTCAACTTCAGGAACTTCTATTTGCGTATAGTCAACTCCTTGAATGGCTGTATTTAAATTGTTATTTTTTTTAGCTCCCCTGCTGTCCAGGTATCCTTCATTCATACTCCTGGTATATTTATTCGCTACCCAAGGCTCCAACTGTGGAATAATATTGTCGCGGGTAGGGTCAGCTGTAGAAAGTGTGAAGAAAACATTTTCCCAATTCTCGCCGGAAGTATTGATAATACCTGCATTATAATCAATCGCTAACTGATCGGTAAACTCATCTACATTGATCAAATATTTTGGAGCCCAGCCCGCACCACTAACCAAATAACTCAAATTAAAATTGCATTGATACGGAATATCTGCAATGGCAGTGATTCTTATGTGTGATATGTTGTCCTGCTTATTTCCGGACTTTATTTTATCTCTTTTTTCTGAGACCCATTCTATTTTCTTCACTGTTTCATTTTTATCTTCGCTCAAAAGAAAAAGTTGTTTGTTGATTTCCATTAAGCGTGTACTGCAAAAGAGACTCAGCTTAGTCAGTTCAGCTGCATAGTTCAATGATGTGGATGCCGTTAGAATTCCGTTTTGTTCAACGACTTTCTTTTCCTGCAAGTATGTTTGTTCTATATAACCAATACGTCTTAGTTCTTTATTATAAATTGCAATAGAGTCTGACAATTTAAGTACCAATAAACTATCTGCCCTGCTATTCTTTTTTTGAAGTTCTGAAATTGGTGCAATAAGCGCCTCTATATTCATTACCCTGGCGCCACCGGGCATTTGTGCCTGTATTTTATTTGATAGTATTTTGTCGGATACATTTGGAACGATGATGTAATTTATCCCTTCATTTAACATTACACTCCCCGATCTGTTTACCTGGGCTCCTGAAAAAAAGACGGTAACTTTTTCGGTTTTTGTATTCACTATCTTTTCTTTAACAACAGCTGCTGAGCTAAAGAATGCGCCAAACAAAATGGCTGGTATCAGTAATTTTAATTTCATAACTATATATGTGTTAGTTAAACTCATATATATAACACAAACAGGTAACAGCCTAAAACCTTACACTTACAAAAGAAACAACACCCCTCATAATTCTCCTTTTATAAGAATGAAAAAATGGAAACCTTGCAGACAAATAAAATGACCGCCTGCCAATTTTAAAGAGTTTTATTCCCCGGATGTTTTTTTTCCTTATTTGCGGTTTCTCAATGTTGTCACTTATAACTTCCGAGGAATCTTCCGGAAGACAAACCGGATAAATTTCATTTAACTCTTCGGTTGTATAATGCTGTTCTGTTTTCGCGGGATTGTTCAACGTGTTTTGAGCCTGCGAAGTAAACATCGTCGATAAAAAGGTAATTGCACTTGCGTAGATTAAACGATGTAAGGATGGTGAGCGACGGGTTTCTTCATTTATAATAAATTGGTCGGGATAAAAAGTACCGCAGGTTTTCCCATTGGCATTTTTAAATGTTTCAATAATTTCATCTGTGCTTGAAGTGCTGAAATCGATAATGGAATGTTTACAGACTTTGCAAAATTCATTGCCATTTGATTTTTTGAAACTCCAAAAAGGCTGACTACACAAATAATCAACCTTAACATTTTTATCTCTAGTCATGTTGTCTGTTTGGGGACTACATAATATATAACACAAGCAGGTAACAAAAGATACATAGGTTTGCGGGATTTAAAATTTAATCCTCCCCATAAAACTCCGATATGACTTGAAAAATGGAAATCTTGCAGAAAGATAAAATGTCCGCCGGCCAAAAGAGAAAAGTTTTACTCCTCGGTGTCTTTTTTTCTTTCTGTGAGGTTCTTCGTAGTTTTTAACAACCGATTCCTGCCGATCGTCCTCTTCGAGCGGCAAACAAACCGGATAAATTTCATTTAATTCCTCTGTTGTATAGTGTTGCGCTGTCTTTACCGGCTCACTCATATTTTCCTGTGCCTTGGAAGAAAATGTAGTTGTTAAAAAAGTCATAGCGCTTGCATAGATCAAACGATAAAGTGCAGGCGATCTTCGGGTTTGTTCATTTATTATAAATTGGTCAGGATAAAAAGTGCCGCAGGTTTCTCCTCCCAAATTTTTAATCGACTCATTGATAATGACAGGATCTTCGTCCCTGTAATCAGTGATCGCATGTTTACAGACCTTGCAAAATTCGCTTTTGCCTTTCCTTTCGAAAAGCCAAAAAGGCTGTTTGCATAGGTATTCTACTTTTATAGATTTATTCTCAGGCATGGTATTTATCATATTGATACAGCGATATAAAACACTATGGCAGTAGTTATTATCTTGATTAAAAAATACAAAAGTGGATGTTTCATTTTCTTCTATTTTAACGTTATACTACTATAACACAAACAGGTAACAAAAGATACACTACCAATGCATACATCCAATAGTATTAAATTTTATTCTACTGGGCTTACATTTAAACTGATACGTAAAAGAAATTTCATGTGCTCCTGCAGTTACATTCGATAACTTAGAAATAGTAACATCATAACTGTATCCCAATTTAAACAAGCCTTGCTGGAATCCTATTAAAGCAATAAATGAATCCCTATTACGATACCAGAAACCTGCTGCAACCGGCCCTTTCAACAGGTAGAGGCCAAGATTAAGCTGCTTAAAATCTTGCTGCTGTTGATAGAGGAGGTTAGGAGAAATATAAGTATCGCCGCCTCTTCCATCCAAAGGAATCAGTGCACCAGCGTGTCCCGTTATTTTCATGGGCAGTGGACTCTTGCTTGTTCCTAATAAAGATTCATCTGGCTGTGTTAAATGATGTACCGCCACACCAAAAAAATATTTTTTACTAAAGCCCAAAATTCCACTCGAAAAATCGACATTGCTTTTTACACCCGGCCCGGGTGTTTCTTTTGATGTATATACAAATCCTCTACGCGGATCTATCATGTCTCCAAAAGTAAGTTTACTCCAATCCACTTTCTTTTGTGCATAAGTAGCCTGGAAACCAGCTCTGATAGAAAACTTGCGTGTAATATTCGTCTGGTACGCATACATTATTGACGCGTTGTTTGTTGTCAATGTTCCTTCCCCTGCCACATCGCTGGTCACCAATACTCCCAGGCCGCCCGAAAGTGATGGAACATATTGATCATAAGAAGTGCTGTACGTTACAAATGTGCCGGAAATATTTGGCCATTGATTTCTATAATTAAGTCCTATCCTTGGACAAGGCTCGGCACCCGCAAAAGCAGGATTAAGGTAAAGCGGATTAGCATAAAACTGTGAGAAGGCAGGATCCTGCGCAAAAGACCTTGAAAAAAAAGCACATGTAAATATTATCAATATTGTTCTCATGGCCTGTTGGTTATATATACTATAACACAAACAGGTAACAAGCCTAAAATGCCATTATGAAACTCCTCCTTTATTTGTCAAATATTGCTTTAGTGAAAGGCCGGATATTTTACTTTCCAGCCAATCAGTAAAAAGAAGTGATTCGATGTATTGTCTCTCCTCTTTGTTTTTTTTCATTTCATCTAATTCTTTTTTAAAGAGTTTAAATTTTTCGACCAATTTGCCTTTTGTATTAGTCAGGGTTCTCCCAATAAACTCTGTGGCCTTTTTTTCAAAATCGTTTAACAAATTAATATCCTCTAATTGTTTTTGAATTATTTTTACTGATCGGTAAATGACTTCATCATTTCTTAGTTCAAAGTGCGCCATCATGTACAATAAGGATGCTGAACCTATCAGGTCTAATCTGTTATTTATACGGCTGCCTTTTGCAAAGAAAAAATTTCGGAGCCATCTGATAGTACCGGAATAATCTTTGTTTATAAATAGTGCAGTTGCCGCATATACTGCACCGTAGGCAAGTTCCGCATGCGTATTCCTTTCCCAAAGAGATAAAATAATCTTTTCTTTCTCTCGTGTATAATCAATTGCTTTATCAAAGTCATTTGTATAAATGTACAAATGCAGTTGAGTCCAGAACAAGGATTGCTCCAATCGCTTTTGATCGGTCTTGGTTAGCTTTAGATTCCGGATTTCCTTCAACATATTTTCCGCTGCCGTGAAATTTTTCACTTTAAAACAAGCCGCTAAAAAGTTGAACGAATTAATAATATAGTCTAATTTATTCGAGTGCTTCAATCTATCAAGCAATGCCATTGATTTTTGAAACTCCTGAAAGCTTTTTAAAAAATCTCCTTTGTAATGATAGTATTGAGCAAGAGAGCTGCTTTTCAGGTTTTCGGCAATTGTGCTTTTAAAAGAATAATTCTCTTTTAAGAAAAAATCCAGGGCGCCATCCTTATTCTCTTTGAGAACTTTTTCATCACGCGATGCACCGGCAAATGAGGTTTTTAAATACATCAAGTGGTGGTGATATAAATAATCAATAATTTCTGTTTCTTTTGCAATAGTTTCCCTGGCCTCCATGTAAAAATTCTCTACCACTTCTTTAGAGTAGTGCGCTTTTGTTTTAGAGGCAATTCGAAGCCTTTGTTTTTTTGCCATCATCGCGAGAAGAAATGACTCTGTCTCTAATGATTTAGTTTCTGCCTTTTTTGAATACTCGAACGCATCGCTAAAAAGACCTTTCTTCATTAATATTCTGGCATTTAAATAAAGACTGATCAATTTTTCAAACTCGTCATGGTTTTCCTGCAAGGTTAAGGTGCGTAATAAGAGTGCATAGAGGTATGCCTTATCCGCCGAAAAATAAAGCATAGGACTTTTGCTTTTCAACTTTTGTTTTATTTCTTCTTCATTATATTTTTCCTGTCTGTCAATAGTATCAAACAACTTCACATACCTGTTACCATTTTTACGCTCATGCAGTTGAGAAAAAAGTTTGAAATGACGTTTTTCTGCTTTGGTTAAACTTTTTATGAGCAGGAATAATTTATCTGACGCGTTTCGCATGCTATTGATTTTGTATTAAATGATCCTCGAAAATGTATTTGATTACATTAATTAAATATAACAATATTTATTATAAAATACTGATAAACAATATATTATAGTTAAATATAAACAAATATACTATTTGAAAACATTAAAAATAACCAAGATCGTGTTGTTGCCGACTTTCCTTTGTAAGTAAGTTTGGTCCATAATTAATAAAACAAATATGAAAACACACTTTCAAAAATTAGTACTTTTTATTTTAGCGTTAGTGATAAACTACGGGGCTCAGGCTCAAATATATCCCACGAATATTTCTTCATCTAAGGGGATAGTGAATGAACTAAGCCAAAGAATTCTTTTTGACACAGTAAAATATGATGTGCCGGATGTGTTAATACCTAAAACCAAAATACCGGACGATTATTTAAATCCAACACCGGGAAGGACGTATCCCAAACCTTACATATCTAAAGATTCTACACTAGGGCTTTGCGCCCTTAACGGGATGTGCGAGAGGGCAGAATATATTTGGATAGATTTATGTAATGCAACTAGTCAACAATGGAGACGTAAAACTCATCAATTTTTTGTTCGTTGCTACAGAAACGCAAAAAACAAGAATAAACAAGATGTTTGTGTGAGCACTACGTGGAATTATGTATATGTTGAAACGCACTCTTGTGGAGGTGACTCGGCTGTGTCTAAAATGAATGGCGAGAATAATTCAGGAAATGAAGGGTTATACTTAAGTTCAATAAATAAAGTATTTCCAAACCCAATACAGGATGATGCAAATTTTACAATATACTTAGCTGATAACAGCGATAAAGTAAGTATAAAAATCATGGACATCAACGGACGTGTAGTTGATGAATTGTATCAGGAAAATTTACCGAAGGGAAGCGTTGATATCACAACCAATTTTGAACACTTAGCTAACGGCATATATTCTGCGGCTCTTTATATAAATGGCGAATATACCACTGCCAGCAAAATAATAATAGCGCATTAAAAAACAACTCTTCCTTAACCAAAGCGGGCTAGCAATTAATTTGCTAGCCCGCTTCGGTTTTATATATCAACTCCATTAGCAAATCCTTGCTCAATTCATCACAAAAGCTTCACTTATCTATTATACCATTTGGGCTAATATTTGTTAGCTTTACATAACAATCATTATTAAATGTCAAGAAAATTTAAGAAAAAAGATAAGGACCAGACAAAAGGGAAAAAATACCTTTTTGAAGAAGTGTTGAAGGCGCTGAAGGAAAACCCACACAAGCCGTTAAACTATAAGCAGGTTTCTGCTGCATTAAATATTGTAGAGCATTCACAGAAAATAATGGTCAGCACAATACTTAGCGAGCTTGTCACAAAAGAATTAGTTACTGAACCCGAAAGAGGAAAATTCAGAATAAAACAAACGAATAATTTTATAACCGGGATTGTTGATATGACTTCGGCCGGATCAGCATTTATTGTTTCGGAAGAACGGGAAGAAGATGTATTTGTAAATCAGCGCAAATTAAAAGGCGCAATGAACGGAGATACCGTTAAGGTTTTATTATATACAGAACGGAGAGGCAAACAGGAAGGCGAAGTAACGGAAATAATTAAGCGCGGTCGTACTGAATTTGTTGGTACCATTCAATTATCCCCGCGTTATGCATTTCTGGTGCCTGATAATACTAAAGTAGGAACAGACATTTATATTCCGCTTGAAAAATTAAACAACGCAAAAGACGGACAAAAAGCAATAGTAAAAGTCATTCAATGGCCGCGTGATGGCAGCAAACCCATAGGAGAAGTAATTGATGTGCTTGGTGATGCCGGTGATAACCAAACCGAAATGCATGCGATACTTGCAGAGTTTGGTTTGCCTTACAGCTTTCCAAAAGATGTTGAAAAAGTAGCTGATCTTATCCCAACAACTATTTCACAGGAAGAAATTAAAAAACGGAGGGACTTCCGTGAGATCACCACTTTTACAATTGACCCCTTTGACGCAAAAGATTTTGATGATGCATTGTCAATACAAAAATTGCCGAATGGCAATTGGGAAATTGGTGTACATATTGCTGATGTTTCTCATTATGTAAAAGAAGGTTCTATCATTGATAAAGAAGCTATTTCACGCGCTACCTCTGTATACCTTGTAGACAGGGTGGTTCCGATGCTTCCGGAAATTTTATCGAACAACGTTTGTTCATTAAGACCTAAAGAAGAAAAACTTTGCTTCTCTGCTGTTTTTGAAATTGACGAAGAAGCACAGATCACCACTGAATGGTTCGGGCGGACCATAATTAATTCGGACCGCCGTTTTACTTATGAAGAAGCGCAGGAGATCATTGAAACAAAAAAAGGTGATTTCGCCGATGAGGTTCTTACACTTGATCGATTATCAAAAAAACTCCGCGCAGAAAGATTTAAAAAAGGAAGTATCGCTTTTGAAAAATTAGAAGTGAAATTTCATTTGGATGAAGCTGGAAATCCTACTGGTGTTTTCTTTAAACAAATGAAGGACAGCAACCAACTCATCGAAGATTTTATGCTATTGGCGAATAGAAAAGTTGCTGAGTTTATTGGGAAGCCTTCATTAAAAAATCAAAAAATAGGTTATCGTCCATTTGTATATCGTATTCACGATAAACCAAATGAAGATAAACTGCTCAACTTTGCGGAGTTCATAAAAAAATTCGGCTACGAAATGAATATCAAAACCGACCGCTCGGTTGCGGAATCACTAAATAAATTATTAAAAGATGTAGGTGGAAAACCAGAAAGCGGAGCAATCGAATTGCTTGCTATTCGAACCATGTCGAAAGCCATTTACACAACTAAAAATATTGGGCATTACGGATTAGGGTTTGATCATTATACACATTTCACGTCTCCGATCCGTCGTTATCCCGATGTAATGGTGCATCGTTTGCTGGCTCATTACTTATCGCAGGATAAGGCAAAAGTAAATGAAACAGAACTGGAAGACCGTTGCAAACACAGTTCCGATATGGAAAAACTTGCGGCAGATGCAGAGCGAGCATCTATTAAATACAAACAGGTACAATATTTAATTGATAAAATTGGCAACCAATACGATGGTGTAATATCAGGTGTTACCGAGTGGGGCGTATTTGTGGAAATAGCAGAAAATCATTGTGAAGGAATGATTCGTTTACGTGATATGAATGATGATATGTACTATTTTGACCAAGATAATTACTGCATTGTTGGAAAAAGGTTAAAGCAAAAATATACGCTCGGCGATAAAGTGCGCATTGAAATAAAACGCGCCGACCTTGTAAAAAAACAGCTCGATTTCGCTCTTGTGGGACGAATTGACACAAAAGAAAAGAGCCTGCCTCCTACTCAGAAAAAACAAAATATTCAAAAAACAGAAAGTTCAAAGTCTAACGTTCAAAGTTCAAAACAAGAGAGCCCGAAAACCAAAAATCAGAACCCAAAAGAGCAGGGGAAAAGCAGCAAGTTCAATGAAGAGTATGGATTTGAGATTTAACGATCAACATATATTTTAGTTTAATGCGGTGCTCTCGTTTCATC
The DNA here is from genome assembly GCA_964593555.1 of uncultured Bacteroidia bacterium. Taxonomy (GTDB): domain Bacteria; phylum Bacteroidota; class Bacteroidia; order JAFLBG01; family JAFLBG01; genus CAZQIC01. Next base: position 14,621 of record CAZQIC010000015.1, read on the forward strand.
TTCCTATTTTATTTTCTATTAGAATTTTTTTCATTCGAACTGCATGCTCAAAATATTGTATCAAATCCGGGCTTTGAAATATTTACCACTTGCCCAACCGCCTTTGGACAAATCAACAGGGCAAGCCCATGGTATTCGCCCACCACAGGAGGAAGTACTGATCTTTTTCATTCTTGCAGCGCGAACATCCCGGTTCCAATTACTCATCCTCTGATCGTATATCAGCAAGAGCGAAACGGAACCAACGGGATCATGGGCCTCCAGGTCCATTCCGGATCTGCTAATTACAGAGAATATGCACAGGCACCTTTAAATTGTTCCCTGGATAGCGGTGTAACATATTATGTTGAGATGTATGTTAATAAATCTAACACGGCTAAGTATGCCATTGACCAGATCGGAATATTTTTTTCGGTTAATCCGCTTACTGCAACCGGCTCCTCACCACTTCTTGTCACACCTCAAATCGTAAGTCCTTCAGGAACATATATAACAGATACGCTCAATTGGACATTAATCTCAGGAACCTTTATGGCCGACTCGGCCTATTCCTATATAACTATCGGAAATTTTAAAAATGATGCCAATACAAATTTGGTAGATCCATTGCATGGAGCTGCAACGCAATGTTATTATTTATTTGATGATATTTTTATCACACGCAACATAGCTGTTTCCGGAAATCCAACTATTTGTGCAGGTCAGACTGCCAGTCTATCTGTAAATGGTAATGGACCTTATAACTGGTCTCCTGCGACAGGACTAAGTGCAACCAGCGGCAATACAGTAATTGTAAATCCTATAATTACAACAACGTATTCCGCATACGATCAATGCAGTCAAACCACAAAGACATTTACAGTAACTGTTAATCCATCGCCCACCGTCGCTGTAACCGGAACTTCGCCCATCTGTGAGGGAAGCATTGCAACCTTAACAACATCAGGAGGCGGAAGCTATAGCTGGAGTACAGGAGCAAGCACTGCGACAATTTCAGTTACTCCATCCTTAACAACCATGTACACAGTTACAGTATCAAATGGGCAATGCTTTACAATTGACTCTCTCCGAATTATTGTAACAACTGTGCCCGTTGCCAATGCAGGTGTTGATGACACCATTTGTAGCGGACAAACAGCAACCCTGTCCGTTTCAGGGTCAGCCACCGGAGGATACGTATGGAACACAGGAATAACTTCACAGAGTATAAATGTTTCCCCTATAATTAATACTGTTTATTCTGTTACTGTTTCAAACGGATCCTGCATAGATATTGATTCTGTTATTGTGATTTCAAATACTTCCCCTACTGCTATTGCAAGCGGCAGCACGACAATACTTCAGGGGCAAGGTGCCGTGTTGTCTTCATCAGGCGGCTCGACATATCACTGGTCACCCTCTACCGGACTTAGTTGTAACACCTGTCAATATCCATTGGCCTCTCCACAATACACTACAACATATTGTGTATTAGCTACAGATACGAACGGGTGCTCGGACACAGCATGCGTAACAATTAATGTTTCTGAAATAATATGTGGTGAGCTTTTTGTTCCCAATGCATTTTCCCCAAACAATGATGGGGAAAATGAAGAAGAATGTATTTTTAATGCTTGTATAAAAAAGATTTACTTCGTTATTTATGATCGCTGGGGAGAAGAAGTGTTTGCAACTACCGATCCAAACGAATGTTGGAATGGAATGTATAAAGGCACAATAATGAACTCTGCTGTTTTTACTTATTACATGGAGGCAATAACAATTCAAAATGAATCAATAACCAAAAAGGGAAACATTACATTGATTAGGTAATAATCCTTTGCAAAATTTTCTTTTTCTACGGCTGATCTATTTTATCAAATTTATATTTCCAATTTTCAACTTGAAAATTTTGACCTACAGGAAAACCAATTGCTGAGCACTTACAAAACACTTGATAAAAATGTATTGTATAATCTTGAGAACTATTTTATTTCATTTTTAAAAAGGTGTTGATAAAAAATAACATGGATTCCCGCTTAAAAAAGTTTAAGTAAGAACTGGAATCTCTAAGGAAAAAACACTAAAGCATTGCGCGTTTCGCTTTTGTAAGTCCTATTATTACCTGCTCATATGAATGATCTATCCATTCTCTCAGCATCTTTTCACTTACACTTCCATCTGCGACAACAGTATTCCAGTGCTTTTTGTTCATATGGTAGCCGGGTTCAACACATGAATATTTTTCTCGGAGAAGGATTGCTTTCTCCGGATCGCATTTTACATTGAATGAAACCGGTCTTTCGGAAATTCCTGTAAGTAGAAACGCCTTATCAATTACTTTAAATACTAACGTGTCTTCATCAAAAGGAAAACTCTCTGTAACACCTTTCTTGGAAAGGCAGTATTCGCGCAGCTCTTCAATGTTCATCGTGCTGTGATGTCGTTGTTTTGGAATTCATTATTTCTGTCTGCCTGCGAATAGATTCTTTATGAAGCAGATCTAACAATGCTTTTACAAATTTATCATTGAGCCCAAGCGATTCTCCTGATAAAGTTCGCGTACGGAGTATCTCCACCCAGCGCTCAATCTGCAAAATAGTTATGTTGTGATCTCTTTTATATTCTCCAATTTTTTCAATGATCTCCATTCTTTTGGAAAGTGTGCTCAACAATTCCAGGTCAATATCATCCACCACACTTCTCAACTGCTCCAGCGTTTCCTGGAATTCAATATTATCGCTTGTTCTTTTTCTGAAAGAAAGTCCAGAGAATAATTCTCTCAATTGCGCAGGTGTTATCTGTTGCTCTGCATCACTCAATGCAACTGCAGGATCAATGTGTGATTCTATCATTAATCCATCCATATCAAGATCCAGCGCTTTTTGTGAAACCTCAGCAAGCATATGTGTATTGCCACATATATGACTTGGATCACAAATTATCGGAAGGGTTGGGAAAAGTGTTTTCAACTTTATTGGTAATTGCCATTGTGGAGGATTCCTGTATGCTGTTTTTTCGAAAGAATAAAAGCCGCGATGCGCTGCCATAATTTTTGTGACGCCCGCTTTGTTGATCCGCTCAATTGCTCCGGCCCATAAAGTAATATCAGGATTTACAGGATTCTTAATTATTACCGGGATATCAATACCGTGCAAGACGTCTGCAATTTCCTGCACATAAAAAGGGTTCACTGTTGTTCGTGCACCTATCCACAGTATGTCAATATTATTTTTAAGTGCTTCTTCTACATGATGCGCATTAGCCACCTCAACGGTTAACAGCATTCCCGTCTGTTCTTTTACTTTTTTTAACCATTCGAATGCGATGCTACCCACGCCCTCAAAAGTTCCGGGGCGGGAACGCGGTTTCCATACCCCTGCTCTAAAAACTGAAACAATTCCCAGTTCTTTAAGCCCAAGAGCAGTCGCCATCACCTGGTCCTCACTCTCAGCACTGCAAGGGCCGCTGATAAGCAAGGGTCTTTTTATTCCCGGCAGCCATTCTTCGAGTGCTTTTATCTTCTTTTCATTCGTCATCTTATCCGGTAAATCTTATACAAATATACATGCAACCGGTTTAAGTCTGATAATACCAGGAATTGGCTTGCTTTTTGCTGTTTTTTCTGCATTATTTGCTTTTATACTAAAGTCCATATAATAAGCGTTGCATTAGAGTATATCAGGAAAATTTCGTAACTTGAATTCCTTTTTTAAGTATTTAATCAGTAATGAAAAGATTAGTTTTTATACTACTTTGCTTAGCATCCTTAAGTTCTTTTGCCACTCACAACAGAGCCGGAGAAATTACATATAGATTAGTCAGCGGTCTTACCTACGAGATAACAATTACTACTTATACAAAACAAAGCAGTCCGGCCGATCGATGCGACCTTACGGTTTATTTCGGTGATGGAGATAGTGCAATTTTTTACCGAATCAATGGGACATCTTTTACACTCTGCGGAACAACTATTCCCGATGGAGAGAACGTAGGAACAGACATTAAAAAGAATATTTACAGGGGGCAGCACACTTATCCGGCACCATACACTTATCGAATCTCTATGCAGGATCCTAACCGTGTTGCTGACATCAACAACATTCCCAATTCGGTTAACGTACCTTTTGCACTCGAAACAATTTTAGTCATAAATAGTATTTTAGGTGCCAACAGTTCTCCTGTATTGCTTAATCCCCCCATCGATAACGCCTGTACTAATGTGTGTTTTTATCATAATCCCGGAGCATATGATCCCGATGGAGATAGCTTGTCTTACAGTTTAACCAGTAGTATAGTTTCCGCCGGCACCCCCATCTTGGGTTATACTGTTCCTCCAACAAGCAGTACAATTTTTATTGATGCCGTTACCGGAGATTTTGAATGGTGCACGCCAACTTCCACAGGTATTTACAATATTGCGATACTCATTGACGAGTGGAGAAAAGTAGGCACAAGTGTTTTTAAAGTAGGCAGCGTACTCCGGGATATGCAAATTGATGTGAGTGCTTGCAACAACAATCCCCCTGTCATTGCCAATATAATTGATACCTGTATTGAAGCGAGAAGCACTTTGACAATGACCGTTACTGCAACAGATCCGAATGGAGATAATCTTACACTGTCTGCTACTGGTGGTCCTATGTCTGCAGTGCCTCCTCCTCTAGCAACATTTCCTTTAACTATTGGCCCTCAGCCATTAAGTGCTGTATTCAATTGGACCACAGATTGTGAACACGTTCGCAGTCAGCCATATATCGTATCCTTTAAAGCGGTTGATGTGGGCAATCCCAACCTGGTTGATTTTGAGACAGTGAAAATTACTGTTATTGCGCCGGCCCCGAAAAATCCTATTGCAGCGCCATCAGGTACTTCAATGAATATTCGATGGAGCCCAAGTATATGTAACCCAACTAACAATAAGTTTATCGGCTACAGAATATACAGAAAAAGCGGAGCAACGGGATGGAGTCCCGGGCATTGTGAAACAGGCGTTCCGGCATACACCGGATTTGTTAAAATTGCGGATCGCTCACTTTCAGGAGGATTTACAATATTGGATACAACTTATACTGATAATAATAACGGCGCAGGATTGATCCATGGACTAACCTACTGTTACAGGATAGTGGCTTACTTTAAGGATGGGGCTGAGAGTTATTCATCTGTTGAAACATGTGCGGAATTGATCAATGATGTTCCCATCATCACCAATGTTGATGTAGTAAGCACAGGAACGAATGATACTATTTTTATTAAATGGAAAAAGCCTGTAGTAGGTCCTGTTGATTTCGATACCGTTGCAAATCCGGGCCCATATCAATTCAAGATCTATCAATCAAGAGGATTCAATCTCGCAAACCCTGTATTGATACATACTTATACAAGTCCGGTCTTTCTATCATGGAACGATTCTACCTATACATCCGTGTCCTTAAATACGAGAGATAGCGCCTATAGCTACAGAGTGGATTTTTATTCAAACGGCAATCTCATTGGCAATTCCCATATTGCATCGTCGGTTTACCTCAATATAAATCCATCCGACAATCAACTTACATTAAACTGGCAGGCGAATGTTCCCTGGAGCAATAAACTGTATTATATTTATAAAGAGATTGCAGGAGTATATACGCTGTACGATAGTACCGCATCAACATTGTATGTCGACAATGGATTGGTAAACGGCACAGAGTATTGTTATTATATTGAATCAAAGGGTGAGTACTCGGATCCCGATATAGAAAAACCGCTTTTTAACACCTCAGAGAGAAAATGTGGTACGCCCATTGATCTCATTCCTCCCTGCGCTCCGCAGCTTACAGTGATCCCGAATTGCGATGCGTTTGAAGATTTTTTACGTTGGAACAATCCAAACAATGTATGCTCTGACGATGCTATGTTTTATAAAATTTATTACACTCCTATACAAGGTGAAACTCCTGTCATTATTGCAACTGTAAACAACCTTGCCGATACTACTTATATTTACTCCAACCAAACATCAATTGCGGGCTGCTTTGCTGTTACAGCAGTTGACTCCAGTGGTAATGAAAGCCCGATAACATCCATGTTCTGTGTCGACAACTGTCCTATTTATGAGTTGCCAAACGTATTCACACCAAATTTCGATGGGACGAACGATAAGTTTACGCCGTTGAGACCTTATCGTTACATAAAAGATATTGATATAAAAATTTATGACCGCTGGGGCTTACTGATGTTTTCAACAACCGATCCTAACATTAACTGGGATGGAAAAAATATGGATACAGGAAAACTATGCGTCGATGGAACTTATTTTTATACCTGTACGGTAAATCAAATACGTGTAAACGGTATAGTGCCTCGAGAGCTTAAAGGATTTATCCAGATTATCGACGGAAACAAAAAAGGCTCCAATAACTAATCATTCGTGTTTACCGGCATCATAGAAACCACGGGCATTGTAAAAGCATTGCGGAGAGAAAATAATAATCTTTTCATTTCAATAGAAGCGCCTTTTACTTCCGAACTAAAAATAAATCAAAGCATTGCCCACAACGGAGCATGCCTCTCCGTTGTTGATATAGAAAAAAATATTTATTCAGTAGTTGCAATTGAAGAAACACTTCAGAAAACAAATTTGTCAGAATTAAAAATTGGCGACAGCGTTAACCTTGAAAGGTGTTTGCGTGTAGGAGACAGACTTGACGGGCATATGGTGCAGGGACATGTTGATTGCGCAGCGGTATGCACACATGTAAAAGAAACGAATGGCAGCTGGCTCTTTACATTTCAATATCCCGATAACAAAAATTTCGTCACAGTTGAAAAAGGATCTGTTTGCGTTAATGGCGTGAGTCTTACTGTTGTTAATTCGCAATCAAGTTCATTTTCCGTGGCTATAATTCCTTATACATTCGAACACACGAACTTTAAGAATATTAAGAATGGTGACGCAGTAAATATTGAGTTCGATATTCTCGGAAAATATGCTGCAAAGTTATTGCAGCTACAGGATCAATCCTAAAACACTTTAGAAGCAACTTTTTTAGTAGACTCCGAAGTTCCCATTGTATAAAAATGCAAACAAGGCACTTTAGCTTTTATCAATTCTTTACTTTGCTGAATGCACCATTCGACTCCTGCTTGCCTTACTTCAGTATCCGTTTTACATTTTTCTACCTCTTCCAATAATTCTTGAGGAATATCTATATGAAAAAGCTTAGGCAGAACAGTCGCCTGTTTTTTTGTGCTTAATATTTTAAGTCCGGGAATAATTGGAATATTAATTTCTGCAGCGCGGCATTTTTCAACAAATTCAAAATACTTTTTATTGTCAAAAAACATTTGTGTTACAATATACTCCGCGCCCGCTTCAACTTTACTTTTTAAATGCTTAAGATCAGATGTCATATTTGGTGCCTCAAAATGTTTTTCAGGATACCCTGATACTCCAATGCAGAAACTAGTTGGCGCGGGTTCTATTAAATCGTCATGGGCATATTTCCCCTTGTTCATCCTTGTTACCTGCTTAACAAGATCAATTGCATAATGATGTCCGTTAGGCTCAGGAACAAAAGTTGGTTCTGTTTTAATTGAATCTCCTCTGATCGCCAATACATTATCTATCCCTAAAAAGTGGAGATCAATTAATGCGTTCTCGGTTTCCTCAACAGTAAATCCCCCGCAAATAATATGTGGCACTGCATCAATTTTGTATTTATTCATTACAGCCGCACATATAGCAACTGTTCCCGGACGTTTACGAATGGATATCTTTTCCAGATATCCTCCATCTCTCTTTTTATAAATATATTCTTCGCGATGATAGGTAACATCGATAAAGGCCGGATTAAACTCCATAAGCGGATCAATGCCTTCATATATAGATTGTATCCCCTTGCCTTTTAATGGAGGAAGAATTTCAATGGAGAATAGTGTTCCCTTGGACTGATTAATATGCTCAATGACTTTCATTAGTATTTATTTGCGGGGACAAAGGTAAGTATAACGGCTATAAAATACTATTTAGCTTGTCTTAGAGCAGGGTCTATCTTAAATGCCTTCTCAAAGTACTCATCCGCCTTTTGTTTATCCCCCATGTTTTGATAAGTAATGGCAATATTTAAATACGATTGAGCACTCTCAGGTTTTAGCTGCAAAGCCTGTTCAAATGCTTTTAACGATGAGGGAAAATCTTTTTTCATGGCATATGCTATTCCTAAATTCTCATATGCACTGCCATCTTTAGGATTATACTTAACGGCTACGGTAAGATACTTAATGGCATTTTCAAAATCTCCTTTCATTTTTCCATATACAGTTCCCAAGGCCGATTGTGTGTTGATATGAGTCGGTTGTAGCCTTAACACATTGCTAAACGCAACTATTGCAGAATCTGCCATTCCCAATTCCTGGCATATCATTCCTTTTGCATAAAAAGCATGGTGAAATTTTGGATTGATCGCAACCGAAGCGCTGACCTCGTTAAACGCTATCTTAAGTTTATTTATTCTGTCCGGGTTATTTTTATCGCCGAGCATCATGTTGAGTAATGTATTACCATAGTAATATCGGATCTTGGCGCTGTTAGGAACCGTCTTTGCATCGGCAGAAAAAAGAGTGACGTTATCTTTCCAATCCTTATTCCTGGATATTGTTTTGAATGAGTACCCGCCAACAATAATAAATAATATTACCAGCAGAGTAGAGTTCGGTTTTGTCAGCTGAGGTGTCTTAAAATATTTTACTCCAAAATGCGCTACCACCAGGCAAAATGCCAATGACGGCAAAAATAAAAATCGTTCCCCCATTGGCGCTCCGATATTAAATACAATGTTTGACACAATGGAAATACTAAAAAGATAAAACAGGATACAATACGCAACAATGCTTTTGTTCCTGATATTTTTTACAGCGTAAATTCCTAGTACGATATAAATTACCAGAGGCGAAATTGCTTTGATGTTCCCAAACCCTATGATTGGAATCTGGTTAAAAGAGTAATCACACGATAAGGGATTTGGATAGAACAACATCATTAAATATTTACCAAGTATGTGGATGATGGTCGCGTACTTATCACCAAGGGAGGCGTTCACAAACGGATTCTCCATTACATCGGGATTGTCCCTGTCACCAATGATCCCAACAAGACTCGTTCTGATGACAAAATAAATAACAGCCGTAGCGAGGAATGGTATTGAAGCAATAATACTTTCCTTGAAATTTTTTCCAGTAAAACAGAAAATTGTCATAGGAATGATGGCGAAAAATGTCATTCCATTTTCCTTAGCTAATAATGAAAGAAAATAAGATACAATACCATAAACAAGGTGTAATTTTTTATTCGTCCTTAAATACCTAAACAAGTATAGCAGTGTAAGACAAAGGCCCAGGAAGCTTAATATTTCATCGCGGCTTTTTATATTAGCAACTACTTCGGTATGTATCGGGTGCGCTGCAAACAATGCACTTGTAATTGCACACAACCAAAAATTTTCTGGGAATATTTCTTCCAGCATTTTAAATAAAACAATAATGGTAAGCGCATACAAAAGCATATTTACTAAATGCCCAATAAATGGATTTGCGCCAAAAAATTGGTATTCAATTGCAAATGTGATTAGTGATAGTGGCCTGTAACGTCCGCCGCCTAACTCAAGCCCTTTATCATATATCCCGGCAAAAAAATCTTCCGTAAGTAATTTTGGAATGCCCTTTATTCCCTGTTTGGTATACTGGTTGTCTGTGATGCCCACAGAATCATCGAAAGCATAATCGTGGCCAAGGGTATTGATATAAAGTACGCAGGGAAGAATGAAAAGAATGCCAAGTATTGTATTCCGGAATTTTTTCTTGTCCGCAACACTCCCATTAGCGCCGGCACCGTAATTTTGCCTGCCTTTCCCTGCCTTTTTTTCCACTTTCATTGTTGCCCGACCTTTATATCCATTTTTTACAAATCTATATATATTCAAAACTACAGCGATTAAACGTCGTTTACGTTTTTTTCGTACCTTGCTTTAGATACCTATAATCATAGTAAAAGTAGCCATTACTTATAATGTCGCCCACTTAAACTACTGAAAATATGTCTGTAGAGCTTTCAATAGTAACCACCATTTATAATGATGCTGACATCGTCCCAATTCTTGTAAAAGAACTTCTGGGCCAAGTTAAAAAATTAGAAGTCTCTTACGAAATCATTTTAGTAAACGACTCCAGCCATGACAATAGCGAAGAGGCTATAAAAAAAGTTTGCTCGGAAAATAGTTTTGTAAAAGGCTTGAGCCTCGCAAGAAATTACGGACAGCAAATAGCCATAAGCGCCGGGATGAGGTCTGCCATTGGCAAATATGTTATTATCATTGACGGAGACCTGGAAAATCCGGTGGAGGCTATCCCCGCCCTTTACCACAAAATAAAAGAAGGTTACGATATTGTTTACACCACCGCTCCAAAAAGACAGTCGTTTGTGAAAAAAATTACTTCTGACGCTTTTTGGCTGGTGATATGTAAATTATTAAAAATAAATATTGTAAAAAACCAACTGCTACTTAGAATTATGTCGCGGAGGTTGGCAGACTATTACAACACATATGGTGAGATAAGCAGAAGTGTTGCAGGGATCGTGCACGACATTGGTCTAAAGTACACACAAATGGAAGTGCAGATGAATAAAAGAAAATCGGGAAGAAGTAATTATACTTTTTATAAACGGCTAAATATTTTTATTGATATTGTACTTAACCTTTCCACCGCACCGTTAAACTTTGTTATATTTTTAGGGATATTTACTTTTTTTGGCTCTTTACTTGTCTCTGCATACTACATATACATTTATCTTACACAGGGTACAATTCTTGGATTTACTTCTACCATTTTATCCATATTCTTTTTTGGAAGCATTATTGTCTTTACTCTTGGAATTATATCCAGGTATTTATCATTAATTTATCTTGAGGTAAGAAACAGACCTTTGTTTTTAATTAAAGAGACGTTCAATCTATGAACACTGATAAAATAATTCAGGATCAGATAAAAATTTACAAGGATAATTTCCTTCAAAATAAGGACACATCGCTTGGCACGTTTCAGAATAACAGGGAAACCCAACACTTAAGATTCGAGCGTATTGTAAGGCCGTTTAAGGATATTCTCAATGAGAAAGTTTCCTTCCATGATGTTGGCTGCGGTGTTTGTGATATGCACCACTACCTGAATTCGCAAAACATAAAACACGACTATAGCGGGACCGAGATCTTGCAGGAAATGATAGATCATGTAAAACAAAAAAATCCATCAATAAAAATTTACAAGCAGGATCTCCTTAATATGGACAACCCGCCTAAATACGACATTGTTGTTTTTAGCGGAGGATTGTATTTGCCGGGGAACATTCCACAGGACGAATGGAAAAAATTTGTTTTCAATATCGCTGATAAAATGTTTCAAATGTGTAATATAGGTATGTCGTTTAATTTACTTACTACTTATAGTACTTTTAAAACACCAACTCTTTTTTACCTTGACCCAAAAGAGATGTTCGATCATTGTGTAACCAACATGTCCAGGTTCGTTAATCTTGATCACAGTTATCCTTTGTATGAATGGACAATCTCTGTTTTTAGAAAAGAATACATTGACAAACAATACCCTCAACCCGAATTTCAGAAATACCTTGGCAAATAAATATTAAAACATTTATAGAGTGAAAAATACCATTATAGTTGGAAGTGGCCTCTCGGCATTGATGCTTGCAAGGATGATCAAAAAATACAAAGACACCGGTTCTAAAATTTATGTGATTGAACGGGAAGCTTCTGTTGGCGGACAATTTGGAAGTATTAATTACGGACAGCGCGGCTACTTTGATTATGGAATGCATATTTATTATGAATCGTGTGTACCTGAAATAGATACACTTTTTACTTCACTATTGCCGGATGATAAATGGAACCCATTGGTTGGTAATTATAAGGATGCCGCAGGGATATTTGTAAATGGCCGCCTTCAAAAAGATACTCCCTATATTGATCTGAGAACTATCTCTGAAGGAAAGAAAAGAGAGTATATCGCAGATCTTTTGCTTCACATCAGTAAAACGCATAATCAACAGCTACCGCCGGAGAATAACGCTTATGATGTATTAACGAACCATTATGGTAAATTAATTACAGATGAGGTATTCGTTCCTGTTCTTCAAAAACTTTACCTCAATCACGCTTCAAAATTAGATGAGATGGCAACAAAACTTACTGCCATAAATCGTATTGCTTTATTTGATACTGAATTGATGCTCGACCTGATGAAATCAGATGAGTTAAGAGCCAGGCTTTGCTTCCCTAACCAATATACACTGCCTCCTTATAGAACAGACAATCAAAAAGGATTTTATCCAAAAGAATATGGAATGTTCAGGGTGCTGGATAAATTTAAAGAAAGTTTAGAGCAGGATGGTGTTGTGTTTTTAACCAGCGCAATGATAACTAAACTGAACATCGAACAACAGCGTGTAAAAAGTATTTCTATAAAAGAGGAAAAGGGAGAATCCACATTGGAAGACATTAATGAAATATACTGGACTGCAGGCTTGCCTCCTTTAGCAGCTTCACTGGGCGTAAATATGCAGGGCTTTAACTATGACAAACGCCCTCAGTCCTATTATGTAAATTTCCTTTTCGATAAAAAACCGGAAATGGACCTGCTGTATTATTTTTATTGTTTTGAAAAGGGAAATCGTTCTTTCAGGGTAACAAACTATTCTAATTATTGTCCCGGCGCAAACAATGGACGAGGGTATCCGGTATGCGTTGAGGTATGGCCGGAAGCAGAAGATACGGAGATCGAGAACATTGCGACAAAAGAACTAAAACAGTTTGGAGTAATTGACGACAGCTATAAAATACTTTTTGTTCAAAAAGAAAAAGTGCATGGCGGGGGATTCCCTTTGCCGACAATTACAAATGTTTCAAATATGAACACGATACGCGAAAAGATCGAGGAAAAAGAAATTAAAAATATAATTCCAATTGGCGTAATGGCTGAAAAAAATGTCTTTTTTATAAAAGATATTCTGATCGATGCCTATTCAAAAGTAACAAACAGATAGTAACAATGAGAATCGACAAACTACCATTCTACTGGAGGCTGAAAGAAAAAGGAAGCAAAAATATAGTTCCTGATCATCAACCTTTTGAATTTGATTTTATTGAATCCGTACAGTTGCTGATCCAAAAAAGAGATAAAAAAATTCTCGATCACCTGGAAGAAATATATAAAGCTGAATATAATATTGGGTATCTGCAGGATATCAATGAAATTGCAAAGCCTTATGGCAAAGACTTTATGGATTTTATTGAGACGGTTCTTTCATCATGGGGTTCAAAAACAAAAAATATACTTGAAGTTGGCTGCGGAGGATGCACCATTTTAAGTCAACTCAAAGATAAAGGCTACGAAGTGATAGGTATCGACCCTAGCCCCATCGCAGTGCGCGATGGAGAAAAAAAATCCATCAGGGTAATCGGAGAATTTTTTCCTACCGACAAATATACCGACAAAGTGGATCTCATTTTTCACTCTGATGTGATTGAGCACGTGAGCGATCCGATTAAATTTTTGAATGATCAGAAAAATCAATTGTCTCCCGATGGATTGATCATTATTTCTTTACCCGATGCGAATGAAGGAATAGAAAAGGGAGAACTATCAATGGCAATGCACCAACACCTTAATTACTTTGACAACGAATCACTAAGAAACACAGTTGAAGCAGCGGGCTTAAAAGTATTAACCATTGAAACGGCTAAGTATGGCGGCTCATTGTATTGCTGCGCGCAAAACCAACCAACAAGTAATTTCGAGGCTAAAAAAGGAAAAAGCAAATTTGATGCGTTCAATAAAAAACTAGATATAAATATCAAAAAGGTTGCTGCCCAAATCCAGAAAGCTTTCGAAACAACGGAAAGTTCCGTAGGATTTTATGTTCCTTTAAGAACACTTCCGTATGTGGCGCTTTTAAATAAGTATGACGGGTTTCGTTTTTTCGATGATACAAATCACTGGTATAATCGCGCTTTCGATGGAACAGAAGTTTATATCGAAAATTTCAATGATCTGAAAAATAAACCCGTAACGGATCTTTTTATTATGTCGCTCACTTTTGGGGATGTGATAAAAAAGAAAATAGAATCTCAGATCCCTGGAATAAAAAACATTACACTTTTACGGGAAATTATTGAGGAGAATTAATCATTGAAATGAAAGCCGTTATTCTGCAATCTAATTATATCCCATGGAAAGGATACTTCGATCTGATCAACGATGCGGATATTTTCTGCTTTTATGATGAAGTACAGTATACAAAAAACGACTGGCGAAACAGGAATAAAATATATTCAAAGAACGGACTACAGTGGCTCACCATTCCCATCGAAAAAGATGCGGTAAAACAAAAGATCAGTGAGGTTAGATTGCCTGATGACTGGGAAAAGAAACACCTGGAGACAATAAAAATGACCTACAGCAGGGCACCGCATGTTTCCCAGCTTACTGAGTTGTTGGAAGATATTTATGCGGAGAAAAAATTTGAATTACTAAGTGAGTTCAATCAATACTCCATAAAAAAAATTGCGGAGTTCATGGGCATCAAAACAAAATTTGTTAATTCGGCTGACTATGAACTAAAGGGAGACCGCGTATCGAGGCTTATTAACCTAATCAAGGATCTGGGGTCAAATGAATATATTTCCGGTCCATCTGCAAAGGATTACCTGATAAACTCTGAGGGTGTTTTCAACGAGAGCAATATTACTCTGATCTACAAAAACTACCCCCAATACCCAGAATACAAGCAGCTAAAAGAACCTTTTGAACAGTATGTATCTGTTATTGATTTGCTTGCCAATGTACCATTAGAGAAAGTAAAACATTATATTTGGGGGCAATGAGCGCCGACTACATTAATTTTAACAAACCCTACTTAACCGGGAAGGAAGCACATTATTTATATCAGTCCGTTTTATCAGGAAAAATTTCCGGCGATGGTATTTTTACAAAGAAATGTCATGAATTTTTTAAGACTAAATATGGTTTTAAAAAAGTTCTTCTCACCACCTCTTGTACAGATGCGCTGGAGATGGCCTCGATACTGATAAACGTAAAACCCGGAGACGAAGTCATCGCACCCTCCTATACTTTTGTTTCAACTGTAAATGCATTTGTATTACGCGGCGCAAAAATTGTTTTTGTTGACAGCATGAGGGATTCTCCTAACATGGACGTTAGCAAGATCGAAGAACTGATCACCCCTAAAACCATAGCGATATTACCTGTTCATTATGCAGGTATAGCCAGCGACATGGATGCAATTATGGAAATTGCAAAGAAAAATAATCTTTTTGTTATTGAAGATGCTGCGCAGGCGATAGACTCTTATTACAAGGGAAAAGTATTGGGCAGTATTGGCGACTTTGGAACCTTTTCATTCCATGAAACTAAAAATATTATTTCCGGAGAAGGAGGATTACTTACAATAAACAATGAAAAATATTTTGACCGCGCAGAAATAATTCGTGAGAAGGGGACCAACAGATCTGCCTTTTTCAGAGGAGAAATTGATAAATATGGATGGGTAGATGTGGGCTCTTCTTTTCTTCCATCCGATATTATTGCAGCATTTTTATACGCTCAATTGGAGAATATTGATGATATACAGGGAAAAAGAAAACACATCTGGAAACAATATCATGCGCAGTTAAAGGCCCTGGAAGAAAAAAATTATATTCAACTTCCGCATATCCCCGAGTACGCCACTAACAATGCACATATTTTTTATATAGTATGTAAAAGTCTTGAAGAAAGAACAAACCTGATTTTGGCTTTAAAGGCATCAAACATTGATGCTGTGTTCCATTATCTCTCTTTACACAAAAGCCCATTCTATGCTGATAAACATGATGGCAGACAACTTCCTAACTGCGATAGGTTTTCGGATTGCCTGCTAAGGCTGCCCTTGTTTTATGAGCTTACTGATGAAATGATAAACAAAATTGTTAGTGTTATCAATAAGTTCTATCTAAAGAAGTAAAAGAACAACCCTTTAAATGATAAACGAGAGATTAAGTTCGTTCTTCTTGGATAAAAAATCTCGGATTTCTTTTTCAAAATTATTTTTCGCATCACTTCTTTTCAAAATTATTTTATTTGTTTTCCTCAACTACTTTCACAACTCGTTTGGGTTCGGACATAAAAAAGAAGGATTGTTTATCTATGGAAATGATACAAAAAGTTACCTGGAAACAATTGAAAACCTGGTTGATCAAAAAATTTATTCAATAGGCGACAGCCCCTCTGCATTCCGAATGCCGGGGCTGTTGCCAGTATATATGCCTATATATATTCGCCTGCCAAAGGCTATTGCACATCAGTTTTTTATTATACTCCAGGTAATTGCCGATGCGCTTATAGCTGTAATTATTTTCAAACTTTTATCACTTTTATTTCCGGGGAATATAAAAATTTCTTTTGGCGCCTGGCTGCTATATATTGTTTCAGCCTACACCTCCACCTACTCTCATTATTTTTTACCAGAAATCTTTGCAACATTGGCATTAACGGCTTCTACTCTTTTCTTGTTACAATTTTTGTCCGGATTTTCATTAGTCAAAATTTTTATTTCCGGGATTTTTATGTGCTGGTTTGTTTTTCTGAAACCTGTTGGTATTGTATTCATTGCAGTAATACCACTACTCATTGCTATTTATATTTTACTGGGCAATATGACAAAAGACAGATTTATTCTTTGGATAAAATCCAGTCTTATTTACGTTTCCTTCTTTTTGATCTTCGATACATGTTGGATCATTCGAAACTATAACACCTTCAAAACATTCACGCCTCTTACCTCTGCCTTCAACAGCGAAAGCAGCGACTTCGCCATGAAGAAATTTTTTATGTCTACAGGCCTTTCATTTCAGGCCTTTAACGGACAAGACCATTTAGCATGGTTTGCTTATAAAGAAGGGGATAAATTCTTTAATAAATCTTTCTCGGGTTCAGACCCATTTCCTGCATGGATATTTACAAGCAAGTTTAATTTAGATTCATTGCGAACCCTGAGAACAATATATTGGTCAATGTCAGAAACTACAGACCATGTGCAGAGAGCACAACTAAATGAGCGATTTAAGAAAGCCATATTATCCTATACAGAAAGTTTTAAACAGGAACATCCATTCCACTCTTACATCACTGTTAATCTTGTTTTCCTGAAAAAACTTTTTTTTATTAAAGCGGCGTATGGATTGCCGCTGACAGGAAAAGATGTATTCCAAAAAGGAGTAAGAATACTATATGTGCTTTTTTACTACTTTATTGTTATTGGATTCTTTTTATTTTCAATACTATTTCCATTCCGTAAACAAAAAAGAACCCCGATGGTTATTTCAATGTTGTTAATTTGCTGGGGGATAATCCTCTCATTAGTTCTCCTGGGAGCTATTGAAAACAGGTATCTTGTGCCGGTATATCCATTACTATTGGTGCTTTCAGTAATGTTTTATAAAGATCTGCTTTCGCTTTTAAGAGGAAAAATCTTTCAACCCAACCTCATCAATGAAGAATTTTTTTCTGAAAAATAAGAGCCTGCTTTGCTGTTGCGTAATTCTTATAATATATCTATCTCCTAATATATTTTTTCCGCACAAGGCAAAATACCTTATACACGATAATCTCGACTCTAATGTTATCTGGTACAAAAACCTGGCAGAAAGCGGAAAAATTTTTTCCGCCAATCATGAAATAATTTCCAGATCACTGGGCGGTATTGAAAGAGGTTGTTATCCCAGTGAATTTAATTTTATTATCTGGCTATATTTTTTCTTTTCTCCACTATTCGCCTATAATATCAATATTATTTTAATTCATCTTGTTGCTTTTATAAGCATGTATTTTTTCTCGAGGAAATACTTATTTAAGCAGCAGCATGATTCGTATGCCTTATTTACCGGCCTGCTGTTCTCGTTAACCCCCTTTTGGCCCTCGGGAATGCTTAGTATTGCAGGCCAGCCATTATTATTATATGCATTCCTCAATATTCTTTTTCATAATGAGAATAATTGGAAGAACTGGACAATAATTATTTTGTTCCCGTTTTTTTCTTCGCTTTTATATAGCAATTTGTTTTTCGCCATCCTGTTGTTTGCTGGCGGATTTGTTTATACTGTGAAGTCAAAAAAAATAAACATTTATTTTTTTCTTGCTCTTGCCTTGTTTTCTTTTATTGCCGTTATCACAGATTACCGTCTTTTCACAATGGAATTTATTGACCACTTTGAGGCTCAAAGACAACAATTAACGGAAAACCCGGGGACCTTAAATTTAAAGGGGTTGATCGGAGTTTCATTCCTTCTATTCTTAAAAGGTCAGTACCATTTCTATGGCACGCAGTTTCCCTTTGGGCTTCTCCTCACAATTCCTGCACTGATAGTTGGAGATAAAAAAAATAAAATTGTTATTGTACTATTATTTGTCGTTGGATACCTGCTCGCATTTACCAGCATGGCCCCTGCTTTAAAATCACTTCCAATAGCCAAATACCTTAACTCAATTAATCTGCGGTTTTATGGATTGCTCCCTTTACTTTGGTTTTGCGTAATTGGTTACTCGGCGTCAATACTTCTAACTGGCAAAAGTCAATATAGTTATATTGTTTTAGGCTCCTTCCTGTTAATGGGAATAAATTCACTCACTTCTTTTTACTCAAAAGATTATCAAGGAGGAGGAGACTATGTTAAAAACAGTTTCTCAAAAACTATATTGAATAATAAAACCCCTGGCCATGCGACTTTTGAAGAATATTACAGAATAAAAGACTTTGATAAAATAAAAACCAAAATTGTCCCGGGCGATTACTATATCGTATGCCTTGGTTTTGTACCGGAAATAGCTCAGTTCAATGGGTATAATACACAGGGCGGATATTATGTTTATTATTCTAAAAAATATGCTGAACTGGTTTATTCTATCCAGGAAAAGGAATTTAAAAAATTAGGTAAAAAAAATGTACAAAAGAGATGTTATTTTGAGAGTGCTGAATTAAAAAATAATATTATTAAAAACCTCGATTGGGATTTCAAAAAATTAAAAGAGATCGGAACCAAATATGTTTTTAGTATAAGGAGGATCGAAAATGAAAGCCTTTCTTTGAAAGAAGAATTTCCTGAGCAAGGAATTTATGTTTACTCGATATTATAAAGAAGGGTCAGCGCATTTCTCCTCTCAAAGGAGTAGCCAATAGTTTCTTTACTTCTTTCTTTGAATCAGAGTTAGCGATCAAATACATGAATTTTGCTACCGCAGCTTCCGTTGTAATATCCGCCCCACCAATGATTCCAATTTTTTCAAGTTCTGCGCTTGTTTCATATTTCCCTTGCTCCACCCCGCCTGCATTACATTGAGTTACGTTAAAAATTACCAAGCCATTATCAACAGCTTGTTTCAAACAATTGATAAACCATTTTTCAGTAGAAGCATTTCCTGCTCCGTAAGTTTCAATGATCAAACCTTTTAATCCTTTGATCTGTACAATAGCTTCAACAACATGCTGGGTAATTCCAGGAAAAATTTTTAAAATGGCGATGGTGGCGTCAAGTAAATAATGTACACGAAGCTTTTTTTCTGCCTTAGGACTTATAGCTTGTTTATTATATTTAATATGAACTCCGGCTTCTGCAAGTGTTGGATAATTCGGTGACTGGAAAGCCTGGAAGTGTTCTGAGTTAAATTTGTGCGTGCGATTCCCCCGGTATAATTGATATTCGAAATAAATACATACCTCTGGAACTATTGGCCCGTCCTCATCCTGCGCGGCAGCAATTTCTATCGCAGTAATCAAATTTTCTTTGCCATCAGTCCTGATAATTCCTATTGGCAATTGAGAGCCGGTAAGTACAACAGGTTTGCCTAAATTCTCCAGCATAAAACTCAATGCGGATGCTGTGAAAGACATAGTATCAGAACCATGCAACACAACAAATCCATCATACTTATCGTAATTCTTTTCTATCAACCTTGCCAGTTTTACCCATACTTCCGGATGCATATTGGATGAATCAATAGGCTTCTCGAATGAAACCGAAGACAGTTCTACATTCAACCTTGATAGTTCCGGAATTTGATCAGTAAGGTGTTTAAAATCAAAAGGCTTAAGCTGTTTAGATGAAACATCCTGCATCATCCCAATAGTACCCCCGGTATAAACAAGAAGTACCTTTTGCTTTTTTGCTTTCTTAACAGTTTCTGCTTTCACGCTTAATTATTTACCGGTAAACTGCGCCTTACGTTTTTCTATAAATGCAGATGTTCCCTCTTTAAAATCTTCTGATCCAAAACATTTTCCAAACTCATCTATTTCTTTTTCGAATCCGTTAATACCATTATCGAAATAAGCATTTACACTTCTTATCACGCTTCCAATTGCCATTGGCGATTTTGATTTTATTTTTTCGATAAGCTCAATGCATTTAGGCATTAATTCCTCTGGTGTTGTAACATAATTGACCAGCCCCATTTTATGTGCGTCCTCCGCTCCTATCATATCGGCAGTCATATGTAACTCCAATGCTTTTGCTTTCCCAATATATTGTATCAGCCTTTGTGTTCCTCCATATCCCGCGATCAAACCTAGGTTTACTTCCGGCTGTCCGAATTTTGCATTATTGCTCGCTACTCTTAAATGACAGGCCATTGATAATTCACAACCTCCACCCAATGCAAAACCATTCACCGCTGCAATGATTGGTTTAGGAGAGTTTTCGATTGCATTAAACACACCCTGCCCTGCTTTCGCAAGTGCTTTACCCTGCTCCGTTGAAAGCCCCAGAAATTCAGATATATCCGCTCCAGCCACAAATGCTTTAGGCCCTGCACCGGTAATGATCATCGCCTTTACCTCATTGGTTTTTATTCCTGTCGAAACTGCTTCACCGACTTCCTGTATTGTTTGCTTGGTAAGCGCATTAAGTTTATCCGGACGATTTATGGTTATAAAAAGAATTCCGTTTTCTGTTTTAGTAAGTATATTCTGAAAACTCATAATTATTTTTTTTACTTATTATCCCGTTACGTTATCATCAAAATTTTCTGTTCTCTTTTACCCAGCCCGTTATGTAATCAACAATTGTTTTTGTTTCCGTTCCCGGTGCAAATAATTTACCTACGCCCATTTGTTGTAAAGCCTTCATATCTTTATCTGGAATGATTCCACCTCCGGTAAGCAATACATCCGTCAATTCCTTTTCTTTCATCAATGCAATGATCTTTGGGAAAACGGTCATATGCGCCCCCGATAAAATACTAATGCCAATTGCATCTACATCCTCCTGCAAGGCCGTATTAACAACCATTTCAGGAGTTTGCCTTAAGCCCGTATAAATAACTTCCATTCCTGCATCACGAAGAAATGAAGCAATGACCTTAGCCCCGCGATCGTGCCCATCGAGTCCAACTTTGGCAATTAATATACGGATAGGTCTGCTCATACATTTAAATCTATCAACGAAGATACAAACTACAATTCATCATTCACAACAGGTAATGAAACATAAAATGTAGTACCTACACTCCCTGTTGTTTCAAACCATATTTTACCTTTCGAACTCTCAACAATATTTTTAACCATTGCCAATCCCAACCCCATACCTGCCGTTTTCGTTGTGAAATTAGGCATGAATATTTTGTCCACGGATCTTTCGTTTATACCTGTTCCATTATCCTTCACTGCTACCACAACCGATTCATCCTTCAATGAAATAATTATTTCAATTTTACCGTTCCTATCTTCCGGAATGGCCTGGACAGAGTTTTTAACGAGGTTATTAAACACCCTCAGTAATTGTTCTTTGTCCGCAACAACAACACATTCCACTCCTTCACATTTATCTTTCAGAGATATGTCTATACTGTCTTTATACAATTCGACGATGTTCCCCAATATATTTTTTATGTTGATGCTCTCTTCATTCGCTTTTGGCATTTTCGCGAAATTGGAAAATTCATTCGCGATAGAAGTAAGCGAATCAATTTGTTCAATAAGCATTTTTGTTGTGCTTTCTATTTTTTCATCAATATCAGGCGATTTATTTTGCCACAATTTTTTCAAATGCTGAATACTCAGCTTCATTGGAGTAAGCGGGTTTTTAATTTCATGTGCCACCTGTTTTGCCATTTCTCTCCAGGCTATCTCCCTCTCTGAGCGGGCAAGCAACTCCGCACTCTTTGATAACTCGAGGATCATTCGGTTGTATTCTGCTACCAGATTTCCAATTTCATCTTTTTGCCTCCACTCAATAAATTCATTTGGCTTCCCCAATTTGAGTGTGCTCATTTTTTCCTGTATTATCCGGAGCGGACGCGTGAGGTAATTACTAAAGAATATGGCGATCAATACTGTCAATGCAAAAAGGAGCACGTACACATTTACAAGGGCCACAAGGAAGGATGATATTTCTTTTTCCAAGTCACTTTGCTTTGCAAAATAAGGTAAGTTCAGATAGCCAAGCACTGTCCCATTTTTATCAGTAAATGGAAGGTATCCCGACAAGTAATTTAATTTCCCGATTGCTTCATTGTGTATATATTCCGTTTTATCTTTTATGACAACCTGCTCGTACGCCTCATAATTCATTTTTGTTGACAACAATCCTTCCTCAAATAATTTTGATTGTGATGATGCCACCAGGTTTCCATTTTTATCATATAGCGTTATGTCTGTAAAAAACACATTGGAAAATTTCTTTAAAATATATGCGGCATACTCTTTAAACTGAAAGGTTTTATCGTTCTCACCAAGCAATTTGCTTTGCACTTCGATCTGCACCGAATGCATTTTTTCAGAAATAATTTCACTTGATTTTGCATTGAACTGTTTCTGAATAAAATATATGGTACCTGCTCCAAATAATAAAAGTGATATTAAAACAATACTGATCAGCAATACCTGGAGCTTATATTTAAAGCTAATTGTATTAAAAGCAAATTCATTGTTTGCAGCTAATTGCCTTATGGAAATAATTATCAGAAGAAAAAGACTAAGGAATGCGAACAGGTAAGAAAACGTAGTAACCTCATCTAAAGTTGTGCGCTCGCCCTTGCTGATCACAACAATTCCATTTTCTTCAGACTTTACCACTAAATGATTGTACCCGTCTATTTCGGCAATGAATTTTTCAGGCTTGGTTGCATCAAAGATTGCAGAACTTCTTGGGTAAATGTATTTTCCGCTTTGACTAACCAGCGTTCCGTTTTTATATTTCGCGTAAGAATAATTTTTTAGTTCAATGGTAGTATTAACTGATTTGTCAAGTAAAAGATCCGGGAATCCAATTTCTTCGCTTGACACCCTGGATTTAAAATCAATAAATACAGCCGCAAATGGAGGAGCAGATTCATTACTTCTGAATGGCAAATGTGCCATGTAATTTATTTTACCATTATCGTTTGTTATATAAAAGAAATGCTCTGAGGTTGTTTCCTCTCCCTTTGTTTCAATAAGATTATCGAATTCAAAAATATTATCAACGTGATTAAATCCACTATTAAGAACTGGATAACACATAGAATCGAAAACGGCAATTGACACGTCATATTTTTCCCAGTATCCTCCTAAATAATGCTGCTGAAATCTTTTCTCTATCTCACTGTAGTTTATAGGATGCGTTTGAAAAATTCTTTTTAATGCCGTATCTGCAGGAAGGGAATTTTCTATTTCGGAGAAAAGATGAACAGCGATGGGATCTCTTTCCACAGATAACTTATCGGCATAGGCCTCGCGAAGATCATCTTCTTTGAAACGGTTGTGTTTTAAAAATGTATGAACCGCATAAAGGGAAAATCCAAAAATCAATACTACAATTAACCAAAATGGAAATGCTGCGAGGTTCGTTCGCTGAAAAGAATAAATGATCGATACAATTACAAAGCCCCACATGATCGCTATATAATCAAGTCTCCCTTCCGACTGGCACCATATAGAATGCAAAAGAATTGCGATAACCAACGTAAACACCTCGGTAATGGTGCTCTGCTTAAATTGCAATACAACTCTTAATAGCATACTCACAATAAGAAAATAGGAAAGGAACAGACATCCCAGAATAGCCAGGGCAATATACGTTTGCGCTGTTAATGAAAACAGATTATTAATATTAAACGGAATACTTGAGTTCCTTATCAATCCCACAAAGAGTGTATTGAGACCCCACGAAAGTCTACAAGCCAAAAGGAAAATTAAAACTGATATGGTGATCTTTAATCCTGAATTAATTTTTTCTATCCAGGCACCGGGCTGAATTGTTTTATAGAGGAAATAAGATATATATAGAAACAATATTGCATTTACCAGAAAATCCCCCAGTGAAGACAGCCAAAAGGAATTTGCATCGGCAAAGTATCTTGGCCCAAACAGATCTGTTGAATAAACACTTTCAGGAAATTTAAGATAAACAGTAAGAAAGCGCAATGCGAGTAAAGTGAAAAGATAAACTGCATACGGCCACAATTTACCAATGGTTCGGCTGTATGATCTGCACTCCCGATAAAGAAAACGTATAAGTAATAATACGCCCGTGAGGTACAACAAAAAATCAATCGTCTGTGGTAATGATGAAACAGGGCTGTCGTCAATAACAACATAACGACATAGGGGCTGATGAAGATTATTATAAACAACGATGCCCTCTCTTTCAGAAACCTCTTTTAAGGTGGCTTTTTTAATTACTCTAAGGCCCTTACTAAAATAACTATTCAGGTAATTATTTTGATAGGGGAATTCGTTCTTTATAAGGAGAAGGCCAACAAAAATTTGTTCTCCTTCTTTTTTTACTCTTGCTTCAAACCAGCCCCGTTGAAGTTTTAATATTCCGGGCGTTGACGTTAAAAAAATGTCCGGACTAGAGGGACAAACAGTATTGTCACTCCATAATGAGAGAGCCTTATTGGTGTAGGAAAGCAGAATGATCCCCTGCTCTTCAAACAATTCACTGTAATATTCAGGAAGGTTTTTTTGTTTTGAAAACTTTTCAAGCTCGTCTTCTAAGTCCTTTTCTTTTTCCGAAAGAACGCTTTCAAATTTTTTGGCGATCTCTTCTTCATTTAAATTAATACTCCGATCGAGCAAATATCCCGCTCCAAAAAAAAAAGCAGCAAATACCAACAACCAAAAATTACTTTTAAATACCCTCTTCATTTTGAACTAGCAGTTTACAAGCATAAACCGTTCCAGCATAATCTATACTGCCTGTCTACTTGCTATACTAAGGTAATAAAAGGGGAACAAAGCTGCTAAGCCTATGGACCTATAATTTTTTGAGGGTTATTGAGGCTATAGGAAAATTCTTAGATTTCACAGCCGGGCCCTCCAATGCAAGTTAGCTTGCCTTTGTTAATAAAATCCGACAATGAGTTTCCCTTTGTTAGCATTGAGAGTTCGAAAGTCCACCAGCATGTATTTGGCCTTCCACTATAATTAACTTCAACATTAAAGATCATTTTATTTTGATGGAGTTTAGAATACTCAAATGTAATTTTATGGATTAATATTTGTGTGCAAGCTTTCTTTTCAAAAATGTAGTTGTCATAGGTAGTATCATTTTTAGAGAATAGTTTTTTCTTTACAGTGTAGGGACTGGATGATGATTTGCAATCCGAACCTTTCCCGAAGCATTTGATAATTTTACAGTTGATGATGTTATTTAAAAATAAAGGTTCGAATATTTTTAAACTGTCCCTCACCCATACATCCTTAGAATCGAAGACAAAGTAAAATGCGTTGTCTGTAACATAATATATATAATTGCCCTTTTCTCCCTTAGATGTTTGAGAAGTGAATGAAGTAAATTTAGTTTTGCAATAATCCTCCAATGTGTCTTGCTGCGCCATAACACTTGAAGTAAAAAGGAGAAGGGTTAAAATTGTGAGACTTCTCATTAACTTGCAACCAACTACCGTATCAGCGAAACATGCCCGGTATATTGATGCGGCTTGCCAAATTGATCTTCTGCGTCTATCTTCCATACGTAAACATCTATTTGCGCTGGCTCTCCTTTTGACTTACCGTCCCAGCCTTTTGTGAAATTATCTGACTCAAATATTTTTGCTCCCCAACGATCAAAGATATAGAAATGATAATTGTTCGCACCAATACCCATTCCTTTAGGGAAAAAGAAATCGTTCACACCGTCACCATTAGGTGTAAAGCTATTCGGAACATATAAAATATAATCAGGTAAAATACTGATAGTCGTAAATGCAGTATCCATACATCCCTCAAGAGATGTTACGATCAAACTAATTTCGAAAGAGCCGGTATCACCATAAATATAATTCACATTTTGAAGCGTTGAAGTGCCACTATTTTCATCTCCGAAATTCCATAACCAGGAATTTGCACCCTGGCTTTGATCTGCCAATTGTATAAGCGGGTCTAAAACACTTGCCTCCTGCGGAGTAGCGCTGAATGCAGCAACAGGATTCGCATAAACTGTGATGTAATTATTTTTTGTCAATGAACTGTTACAGCCATTGTTATCCTGTACTGTAAGCTGAAGATTATAAATACCGGCTTGCGTATAACAATGAGCCGGAGATGTTTGTGAAGAAGAATCGCCATCGCCAAAATACCATGTAAGTGAATTTACATTGACTACAGTATGATTGAGTGTGATACACAAAGGTTCACATCCTGCAGTGTCATTAGCACTGAAATTAATTTGTGGAGGATCATTCACTACCACTAGGGCAGAATCCATAGCCGTACAACCATTCGCATCTGTAACAGTAACTATATACGAATTGCTTGTTGTAGTGTTTACATTTATTGCAGCACCTAGTAATGCTCCCGGATTCCATTGATACGTGAATCCGTTATTGCCACCATTTGCTATTGCAGTTAATGTTGCATTCTGTCCATTACAAATAGTAACAGTTCCGGAAGTAACAATGGTAATTGCATTTGGCTCTGTAATGTTTACAACCAAACTTCCCGAACAACCTCCTGCATCTGTCACCTGCACCGTATATCCTCCTGCTGTTAATCCGCTAATAGCTGCATCAGTTTGCGCAGTGTTCCATGAATAACTGTATGATCCACTACCACCACTGGCATTTACACCTGCGATTCCATTTGCGTCGTTATTACAAACAACGTTCTGGGCTATTGGATTAAGTGTTAAGCCTCCCGATGTATTTACTGTTCCGGTATTAACTGTTGAGCAGCCATTCGCATCTGAAACTGTCAATGAATAAATTCCCTGAGCTAAATTTGAAATTGAATTATCGGTTGATGTATTGCTCCATAAATAATTATACCCAACTGTTCCTCCATTCACATTTGCTGTTGCCGTTCCCGTATTTCCGCAGGAAGCGTTAGTGGTATTTATACCAAGGACAAGCGTAATTGGCTCTGTGATATTTACATTGATCATATTTGTACAGCCGCCTGCATCAGTAACAGTCAATGTATAAATACCTGCAGAAAGATTTGTTGCTATTGAATCCGTTTGATTATTGTTCCATAGGAAAGAATACGGCTGTGATCCATTGCTCGTTGTGATATGTGCAGAACCATTATTGCTTCCATTACATAATGCATCCTGTTGATTTGATATATTTAATATTGGCCCGTTTGCATTGGAAACAACTGTGGTTGAAAAAGTTGAACAGCTATTATTATCTGTAACAGTAAGCGTATATCCTCCGGCAGAAAGCAAACTAGCAGATGACAATGTTGAACCTGTTGACCAGGAATAAATGTAAGGTCCGTTACCTCCATTTACAATTGATGAAGCAGAACCATCAGATAAACCACAATTTGCATCAACAGGTGTAATTGTTATACTCATTGGAGAAGGCTCGGTAATTGTTGCGCTTGCCACTGATGAACATCCTGATGCATCAGTTACAGTTACTGTATATGATCCCGCTGTGAGTGCCGACGCGTTCGCAGTTGTTTGTGTATTGCTCCATAAATAATTAAACGGACCAGCACCATTTACAGTTGTAGTAATAATTCCATTCGTGCCGCCATTACAAGAAACATTTGTAGAATTAAATACAATGCCAGGTCCGCTTGATGAATTTACTGTTGAACTAAATATTGAAGAACAACTATTTGCATCAGTAATTGTTAGCGAATAAACTGCGGCACTTAATCCTGTTATTGATGAATTCGTTTGTGTATTGCTCCATACAAAATTATAAGGGCTTGTTCCACCATTTATATTTGTTGTAATGCTTCCATTCCCTAATCCACAGGTTTCATCAACGGCTGTTAATGTATTTCCAATAACTGCAGGTTCGGTAATTGCCATATTTGCAGTTGTTGTACATCCGCCGCCATCTGTTACTGTTAAACTGTATGGTCCAGCCAGAAGTGAGGAAATGTTTGCAGTAGTTTCTGTATTGCTCCATAAATAATTATAAGACCCCCCTCCCCCACCCACTGTGGTTGTAATAATTCCGTTTGCAATACCATTACACGAAACATCTGTCTGGGAAAATGCAATAAGAGGCCCATTAGTATTGTTCACTGTTGCATTCGCAACAACAGTACAGCTATTCGCATCGGTGATGGTAACAGAGTATTGTGCTGCAACAAGTCCCGTTGCTAATGATGTTGTTTGCGTGTTGCTCCATAAATAATTGTAAGGGCCAACTCCCCCGTTCACATTAACCGTTGCATCACCATTTGCAGATCCGCAATTTGCATCGTTTGCTGTTACTGTATTTGATATTGCAGATGGCTCGGATATTATTACACTTCCTGTTGCGGTACATCCACCTGCATCAGTAACGGTAAGACTGTATGTATTTGCAGCAAGAGAAGAAACGGATGATGTGGTTTGTGTATTGCTCCATGAGTATGTAAATGGATTTGCTCCAGTAACAGTAGTAGTAATTACACCATTCGCTCCGCCATTACAAGAAACATTTGTAGAACCAAAATTTATTGTTGGGCCGCTGGTATTATTTACTGTTGATGTTGCGACTGATGTACAGCCTTTGGAATCACTAACTGTGGCTGTATATACACCTGCATTTAGTCCCGTGATTGTCGCAAGTCCATTATTATTTGCATTCCAAGTATAACTATAGGGGGATAACCCCCCTGTTGTATAAATAGAAACACCACCATCTGCTTGTCCACAGGAAGCATCGCTGATAGTAAGGGTGTGAGACAATGGCGAAGGATCAATAAGCACTGCCGCGCCGGATACAATACAAGTTCCCAGTGAAACTGTAGCATTATAAACCCCGGCAACTAAAGAAGAAATTGTTACCGAGGTTTGCCCATTGCCCCATAAATATGAATATGGACCTATAAATCCGGTAGGCATGATAGTTGCGGATCCATTTGATCCACCGGCACAAGAAGGATCCATAACGCTATAATTAAGTATAAGTATATTCGCAACAACGACAGTTCCTGTTGATAGCGAAGTACAATTGTTTGCATCGGTTATGGTAACTGAATAGACACTTGCATTTAGTCCCGTAATTACAGATGTTGTCTGTCCGTTATTCCATAAAAAATTATATGCCCCTACTCCACCTGAAACATTTACGTTAATGCTTCCTTTGGAAACACCGCAGGTATCTTCCAGCACAGTGAGTGTATTTGACATTATTGCAGGTTCTGTAATGATTGTACTTGCAGCAGAAGAACAACCGCCCACATCGGTAACTGTTAAGCTATACAGTCCTGCTGTTAACGATGAAATAGATGATGTTGTTTGTGTGTTGCTCCATGCATATGTATACGGTCCTCCAATAACACTAGCCGTAATAATTCCGTTTGCACCGCCATAACAGGAAACAGTTGTTGTATTAAAAACAATATTAGGTCCGTTTGAATTTGTAACAGTAACAGTCGAAGTTACCGGACAACCATGCGCATCGCTTACGGTTACGGAATACACTCCTGTAGCTAAGCCGCTTATTGATGAAGTTGTTTGTGTGTTGCTCCACAAATAAAAATAGCCCGGTGTTCCGCCACTTGGTGCAGAAGCGGAAGCAGTTCCATTGTTTGTACCACAAGTTGCTGGCGTTGCATTCGCATTTGCTAAAATTGGAGACGGTTGAGAAAGCCGCACTGTATCTGTAGATCCGCAGCCAAAAATATCAGTAACAAAAACAGTATAACTTCCGGCGGTTAATCCGCTGGCAGTTGCATTCGACTGAGAGTTGTTCCACAAATAAGTATAAGGAGGCAAGCCTCCAACGGCAGATGCTGTTGCAGTGCCATCGGAACTATTGCTGCATAAGGGATCAGTAAAACCAACAATATATGCGCGCGGTCCTCCGCTATTAATTACGTTAATGGCATTGCTGTTTTTACATCCCCGCGAGTCGGTAACTGTAACAGAATAAATTCCCGCGTTCAATCCGGAAATTGTTACACGTGTACTTCCATTACTCCACAAATAAGAAAATGTTGGCGTACCGCCTATTGCAAAGCCGGTTGCAGTTCCTGTTGCGGCAATACATGAAACAGGAGTGCTGCTGCCGCCGGCTAATAATGTTGGTGGATCAATAATTGTTGCGGTATCTGTTTTGCTGCAATTGTTAGAATCATAAACCGTAACCGTATATGTACCGACCGCAAGGTTTGAAACTGACTGAGTATATTCATTGGTGCTCCAGTAATAATAATAAAATCCTGTTCCCCCAGTAACACTTGCGGTGATAACTCCATCTGTTAGTCCGTTACACGAAATATTTGATTTATTCATGTTGATTGTAATCGGAACAGGATCCGTTAATGTAAATGTCTGTATAGCAGTACATCCTGCAGCATCTGTAACTGTTAATGTGTAAAGCCCTGCGCATACGCTAAAGATGGATGAGAGCGCAGAGTTATTCGACCACGAATAAGTGTACTGCGGAATTCCTCCTTGCACAAAAACAGAAGCGTATGCATCACACACTCCGCCACAAGAAGGATTTTGTTGATATGGATTTGTTGTGATTGCTGGTGCCTGAACAATATTAAATACCTGCACAATGTTGCAACCGATTGCATCTGTTATGCTACAGGAATATGTTCCAACACACAAGCCTGTTGCAGAAGCATTGGTCCCTCCAGATGGAAGCCATTGGTACTGATATGGCGCTACACCATTATACACTTGTACATTTGCAGTAGCATCACAACCTCCATGACACGATACATCCGTTTGCTGCGGATAAACATAGGGCGGTTGCGCTTGGTTAATGGCGAATGGATAATTAACCGTGCATCCTCCTGCATCAGTAACGGTCAAAGTAAAATTGCCAATACAATATCCGGAAGCGTTAGCATTTGTTCCTCCGGCCGGTGACCAGGAATATTGATACGGCTGTGCGCCGCCAAATACATTTGATGTTGCGGTTCCTGTACATGTTCCATTACACGCTGCATCCGTTGTATAAACATAAACATTTGGCGGCTGTGCTTGTGTAATAGAGAATGCGCTATATGCAGTACAGCCGGAGGCGGGATCTGTTATTGTTACTGTGTAATTTCCTGTGCACAAGCCTGTAATGGTTGCTGTTGTTGCCGCTGATGAAGACCATGAATAACTGTAATTACCACTTCCGTTATATGCATTCGCAGTAGCAGTTCCATTGCATGTTCCATTACACGCTGCACCTGTTGTATTTACATATACATTAGGAGGGTATGCCTGGTAGATATAAAAAATATATTTCTCTGTGCATCCGCCTGCATCACGCACTGTGCAAGTATAATTACCGGCGCATAATCCTGTTGCTGTTGCAGTCGTTGCTCCTGATGGAGCCCATGAAAATGTATAACCGGGTGATCCGCCTTGTGGAGTTACAGTTGCTGTACCATCACATGCTCCACTGCACGATGCATCTGTTTGTGAAGGAGACAAGTACAATGCGGTGCCATTTGAAACATAATAATATTCATCAACAGAACATCCGTTTCCATCTGTAACATGAACAGAATAATATCCTGCACAAAGACTACTGATGGACGATGTTGTTTGCGCACCTGGATACCATGAGTAAGTAAAATTAGGAGTGCCGCCCGTGACATTCATGGTGGCCGCTCCGTTACAAACAGAATTACAATTTATATCCGTCTGTGATTTAGTAAAAACGATTGGCGGTAAATTTGTGATCGTATATGTTTTTGTTGTCCTACATCCCTCTGCATCCGTTACTGTACAGGTATAAACTCCCGCACAAAGATTAAATGCGCCGGGCCAATTACCGCTGCCATTCGACCAGCTATACGAGTAAGGCCATGTTCCCTGCGTAACAATGATGGATGCAGCACCGACACAATTCGGATTACACCCCTGATCTGTTTGGCCCTGTGTAGCCGTGATCGTATTTTGAGTAATGCCAAAAGATTGTTTTAATGTACATCCTTGTGAATCAGTTACTGTTACAGTATAGTTTCCTACGCATAAATTAGATGCAGTACGGGTATTTCCTCCCGAAGGCAGCCATTGATAAGTATAGTTAGGAGTTCCTCCTGTAACAGAAACTGTAGCAACACCGCTGCATGTTGCACCACAAGCGATATCTGTTTCTGAAGTGGAAACAAATGTTAAATTATTTCCACCGCCAATGGTAAATGTTTGCACCGCGACATTCGAACAAACATTGTTATCTTTTATTGTTACAGAATATGTACCGGGACAAAGTCCTGTAGCATTCAAGGTTGTTGCACCGGTTGACCACAAGTAAGTATACGGAGCGTTTCCTCCCGAAACCGCAACCGATGCTGTTCCATTACATGTAATACATGATGTAGAATTTGCAGAAGAAGGATTTACAGAAAGTAAATTTCCGCAACCGATGTAATCAATAAAAACTCCGGAGTCAACAACATGATCACCCGCATCTGCAATAGCAATTTTAAAATGATATGAAGCACAAGGAGTTAAACGAATTTTCACCGTCATCACTTTTGTGAAACCATCAAACTGAACCGTGAGTCCATCAGTTGCTGTTCCATTTCCGGTTCCATTTCCATTGTCGAAATACCAGGAAGAGTTTGTATTGAGATTTACGTTCTGCACCGATACCGGTGTTGATGTTCCGGGAATCCACGCAATGTTTGTGTTATTAAAATTTCCGCCGAGCGGATTTGGGCCGGTAATAAAAAAACCGAACGCATCATTGAATGATCTGTTCACAAATTCCATGTACTCTTCAGAGCCAAATACAAAACGTATTTCCAGTGAATCGCAATTGGGAATAACATCAAATTCTAAAACACATGGGTCATACGTTGCATTGGAAACTAAACCTGTTAATTGGGGATCTGAAAATTGTATTTGATTATTGGCGCCAATGTTTGCACTGTTGTTTGGTCCTGTTGCTAAACTCACATTGCCCGTGGTAAGTAAAATTCCATTTGCAATTCCAAGGTTGGAAGCACTTCCATTAAATGTTCCGTAAGCGCCTTGAGTACAATTGAGCTGTACATTGCTTACGGTTAATCCTTGCGCAATCATATTGTTCATGAGCTGCGTAGAAGTAACATTGGGGTTTACAACAAGCTGTGCAGGCAATTGGTAGTTTAAAAAAACTCCCAAACACACCACTAAAAAAATCTGTAAAAAATTTCTTTTGCCCATTTTATGCAATGGCCCTGCCGGGGATAATTATGACCTGCAAAGTTACGCAATTGCAAGTGATGAGAGTGGAAGAATGCATTTCGTTCAAAATTTAAAAGCAAATAAAAATTAGCTGTTTTACAGGATTAAACCTCAATCAAAATATTACATAAAAATACAATCAAACGCTGCCATAGCCATAATAGATTATTTTAAAACAAAGTAGTCAAATAGATATAAAATATGCCTATTCTATTACTATTTTTTGTTATAAAACAAATTAGTCAATAAAAAATGATACCCCCATCGGTGCTTAAGGCTCTAAATCACTCGCATCTACGCCAATAACTGGGCATTTGAACAGCCTAAAGAACAGTTGCTTTTTAATTTGCCAAAAGAGTTAGAAATAAAACTACTTTAGCCCGACTAACGACCGTTTACCATCCATTAATTTTGCTAATTTTGAATCTCATTACTTTTGCAATTGCATATGGCTAATAAAGCAAAACCAAAGCAGCAGGCGTCTTCTTCAAAATCCCACGATCAGAGACCAGCTGCTGAGCCAAAGCAATCCTTTACGGTCATCCCTTTTCAGAATTTTTGGATACAGGCTGTAGTGCTTGTGGCTATTGGGTTTGCGCTCTATTGCAATACATTTGATGGCGAGTACGCGCTTGATGATGGAATTGTTATTGAGCAAAATCAATTTGTGCAATGCGGATTTGACAGTATAGGCGCTATTTTGAGCAAAGATGCTTATGATAGTTTTTATAAGCAGATGGGCTCCACCCAACAATTATCCGGCGGACGTTACAGACCACTGTCTATAGTTACTTTCGCTATTGAACAGGGCATTTTTACGGATTCAACTGCTCAAAATGGATATAAAATACCAACCCGGGCTCAGATCGATTCCATGCCAAAAGGCACATCGTTCAACCTGCACCTTGCTAATATTCGTCACGTAGTAAATGTGATCTTATACATCATTTCAATTGTTGTACTATTCTATTTTTTAAGAACATTTGTTTTTAAATCAAAGCCCGACCTGGCATTTTTTACTGCCCTTCTTTTCCTTGCGCACCCTATCCATACCGAGGTTGTTGCCAATGTAAAAAGCAGGGATGAAATACTTTCGTTTTTGTTTATCATCTGCACTTTTATTTTTGTTTTCAGGTATGTCGAAAAGAAAAAATATGCAGACCTCGCTATTGGAATGGCGTTTTATTTTCTCGCTTTTTTATCGAAAGAATATGCTGTTGTACTAATCGCGTTAGTACCGGTTTCCATTTATGTTTTGTATAGAAAGTCTATTACTCAATGTGCCATTTTCACATTGCCGCTGGTTGCAGTGTTCATGTTTTATTTTGTGGTCAGGGTAAATTCATTGGCGAACTCCAATGGTACGCGCAACCTGTCATTTGGGAAACGGCTTGCAGAAACCAATAAACATATTGAGAATCCCGAGGTGCTTAACAACCCTTATGTATTCGCTACGCCTATGCAAAAATGGGCAACAAAAATATCTACTGTAAGTAATTATCTGAAATTGCTGGCCTTCCCCCACCCTCTTTCCAGCGACTATTCTTTTGATCAGATCCCATATAAAAATTTTGGGCATTGGTCTGTTTGGCTCTCGCTCTTCTTGCATTTTTCATTGATCTATTACGGATGGGTTTATATCCGGAAGCGACATATACTGGGCTTCGCCATCTTTGTCTACCTGGTTTATCTATCTATGGTTGGTAACATTTTAATGGACATTGGAGCCACAATGGGAGAGCGACTCATCTATCATTCTTCTCTCGGATTTTGTATTGCCCTGGTGTATTTTATTTTTGAATTTGCGAACAAATTAAAAGGCAGTGTTGTTATAAAACAAATTGCAGTACTCGCTACATTCACTGTTATTGTTATGTTGTATGGCTTTAAAACTGTGGAGCGTAATGAGGACTGGAAGAGCGATATCACACTTTTCACAAAAGATGTTGAAACAGTTCCAAATAGTGTGCTTGCCAATGGAAATGCGGGAGCTCGTTGTATTGACCTTGCCGATTTTCCGGAGAACAAAGACAAGAGGGAAGAGTATCTTAATAAGGCAATTCAATACCTCAATAAGGCGCTTAAGCTTCACCCAAAATATGTGAACGGTTACCTCAATCTTGGGTTAGCAAATTACAAGATGAAGAACCTTGAACAAAGCAAAGCTGCCTGGGATATGGCAAGAAAGTATTTCCCTAACAACCCGTATTTAAGACAATTTTGTCCGCTGCTTGCACAGGAATTTTTAGCAAGAGGATTTAAAAAGGCCGAGCAAAAAGATCTTGCCGGTGCACTCTTTGATGTTGAAATGGCTACGCAATTGGATCCCGGAAACTTTATGATGTTCTACCATTTGGGTGGGGCCTATTACACCGTTGGCAATTACAATAAAGCCTACGAATCATGGCAACGCTGCTTACAGCTAAACCCAAATTATGAAGAAGCCAAGAAAGGCATTACCGCTCTTCAGCCTTTGGTAAAAAAATAGAATTTCCTATTAAATCATTGAATATCAGTCTTATATGATTCGATGTTCCACGTGGAACATCTTTAATAAATAAATTCTTTCTGTTACTGTATCTTTTGATATCAAGTAAGGGTTATATGATCAAAACCTGTTATCATGAAAAAGATATTTCTACTTATACCCTACTTATTGCTTTTGATTGATGCACCCGCTTATGCGCAACAGGATCCTCAATTCAGTCAGTATAACTTTAACAAACTTGCCTTTAATCCGGCATATGCAGGAATGCGACAAGCATTTTGCGTTTCTACTTTAGGGCGGCAACAATGGACCGGTTTTCCGGGAGCACCAAAAAATTTATTGTTAAGTACCGATCTTTTCTTAAGATCCTTTGGCGGTGTTGGCTTGGTATTAATAAACGACCAACTTGGGTTCGACAGAACAAATATTGTAAAAGCTTCAGGGAGTTTTCATTTACCTGTCGGACCGGGAACGCTTGGGCTTGGACTTGAAGCAAGTGCCATTCAAAAAACAATGGGTAACGCTTGGGTATATAATGATAGCGGCGATCCATCAATTCCTATGAACGGAGCATCGAGTACCATTTGGGATATGGGACTAGGAGTATATTACCAAGTAGAGAAACAATTGTTCTTTGGAATATCCACTACCCATATTCCGCAAAACATATTTAAATATAATTCGGGCTCCTCTTCCACCGCTTTCCATACAACCAGGAGGCACTATTTCCTTACTGCAGGCTGTTCATTCAATGTTACTCCGGAGATCGATTTACAGCCCTCATTACTGGCAAAGACGGATGCCTCTGCAACACAAATAGATTTTGACGTAATCGCCCTATGGAGAGACTTCGTTTGGGCAGGAGGTTCCTATCGACTAACAGATGCAGTTGTCGTGATGGCAGGAATTCAGAGGATGGTTGGAGAAAAATCTACATTGAAAATAGGCTACTCTTATGATATTACAACATCTTCTTTGAAGAACTATAGCACGGGCACACATGAGCTATTCATATCAATTTGCACACCAATACCTGATAAACCAAGGAATACAAGTCATCGAGATGTCAGACATATGTGGGAATAAAACTATATTTCAAATGGGTAGTTTACTATTTGAAATATGCGGAAAATAATTAACAATTACTTTTTGAATATAAAATAAACTGCGAGTATCAAAAAGATAAAGCCGACAGCGTGATTCCACCTAAAGGTTTCATTCTTGAAGAAAACCATTGTAAACACAACAAATACCGATAACGTAACCACTTCCTGTATAACCTTTAGCCTCCATTTTCTTTAAATCCAAGCCTGTTTGCCGGAACCTGGAAGCAATACTCGAAAAAAGCAATTGCCCAACTTATAGCAATGATGCCAATCAAGCCCAAGCCCTCTGACCACTTAAACTCTTTGAATTTCAAATGCCCGTACCAGGCAAAATTCATAAAGGCGTTCGATAACACCAGTAGAATGATCGTGTAAAGCGCTCTCATGATCTTTAGTTTTATCCCTTAGTTTCGAGTGCCTCTCCAAAGGAGTTCTTCGGACCACTAACGCGTTCCGTGCCCTGAGGCTCTCTCGAAGGGCCAAAAGATGTTCCACGTGGAACAATGCATTTATCTGCCCAAATAAACCATTAGAATAGAAATATCGGAAGGGTTAACACCGCTGATCCTGGAAGCTTGTCCAATGGTATTCGGTTTAATTTTTGAAAGCTTTTCCCTGGCCTCGGCTGATAGGGAAGTAAGCTGATTATAATTAAAATCCTCATGCAATTTTATATTCTCCAGACGCTGAATTTTTTCTGCCACCTCATGTTCCTTGGTAATATAGCCTTCGTACTTCATTAGAATTTCTGCCTGCTCAATACCATCAGCAGAGTAATTGTCAATGAAATTTTTCACCTTCACTGAATGTAAAGTAAAATCCATTAAGCAGATTCCGGGGCGGGAAAGCACCCCAAACATTTTTACTTTTTGACTGATAGGAGGGGAGCCCACGCTTTCCAAAACCGGATTAATCTCTATGGGTTCTATACTCTCAGTCTTAAAATATTTAATAACCTCTGTTGATTCCTTTAGCTTTTTATTCACCGCCTCCAATCTTTCATCGCTTGCAAGACCCAGTTCATGGGCCTTAGGAGTTAAGCGGATATCCGCATTATCCTGACGAAGCAATACACGATACTCTGCGCGCGAAGTAAACATACGATATGGCTCATCCGTACCTTTTGTTACAAGATCATCAATGAGAACACCTATGTATGCCTCTGAACGCTGCAATACAAACGGCCCCTTTTTGTTTATTTTTAGATGAGCATTTATACCAGCCATCAATCCCTGGCAAGCAGCTTCTTCATAACCTGTAGTACCATTAATTTGCCCTGCAAAATAAAGATTCTTAATCACCTTTGTTTCGAGAGTTAGATTCAGTTGTTGAGGAGGGAAGTAATCATACTCAATAGCATAACCCGGCCTAAACATTTTAACATTTTCAAAACCAATAATTTTTCTAAGCGCCTGATACTGAACATCTTCTGGAAGAGAAGTGGAAAATCCATTAATATATACTTCAACAGTATTCCATCCCTCGGGTTCTACAAATATCTGGTGGCGATCTCTTTCAGAGAAGCGTGTAATTTTATCTTCTATACTCGGACAATATCTTGGGCCAATACCTGTGATCCTACCCTGGAACATAGGCGATTTTTCAAATCCTGTTTTCAATAACTCATGCACATCAGGATTTGTATAAGTCATATAGCAACTGCGTTGCGCAATTGCTGCAGATGTCTCCGTTTTTATGAAAGGGGAGGTGCCAGGCAAATAAGAAAACTTGTTAGGGTTCTCATCTCCATTTTGTTCCTCCATTTTGGAATAGTCGATACTTCTTCCATCGATACGCGGGGGAGTCCCAGTTTTCATTCTTCCACTCTCAAGCCCAAGCTTTACCAATTGCTCCGTAATTCCATGCGCCGCCTTTTCTCCAACTCGTCCACCGCCAAATTGTTTTTCTCCAATATGAATTAATCCATTTAAAAAAGTTCCATTGGTAAGTATAACTGCCTTCGCTCTTATTGGTAATCCCATCCCAGTTATCACACCGCAACAGTGTCCATCCTCAACAATAATTTCCTTTACCATATCCTGCCAGAAATCTACATTGGGAGTTTGCTCCAAAAACTTACGCCATTCCAATGTAAACAATGCACGATCATTCTGAGTTCTTGGGCTCCACATAGCAGGACCCTTGGAACGATTGAGCATTTTAAATTGTATTGCAGAACGGTCACTCACAATACCGGAGTAACCACCGAGCGCATCTATCTCACGAACTATCTGTCCCTTTGCAATACCTCCCATAGCAGGATTGCAACTCATCTGGGCAATCTTAGTCATATCCATCGTGATGAGCATAACTTTTGATCCCATATTCGCAGCAGCAGCAGCAGCTTCACAACCGGCATGCCCGGCACCAACAACAATTACATCATACTCGTTGAACATAGCGTAAATAAAGGACTGCAAAGATACTTAAAGCTTTGAGTGCTAACAAATGCCCTAAAGAATTTATGAAGCAGGGGGGCGCGAAAAGATTTTATCAGCGCAAAAACGGAAATCAAGGCCCATACTCCTTCGAGAATTATAAACGGCCAGTAATTTAACAATACAGAAGCCAAACAGGCAATGCCCGCTCCAATAATGTTAAGGGGAGTTCTAAAAATCAAATTGTTAATAAATAACGATATAACTAATTGAT
>CAZQIC010000016.1:0-54328 GCA_964593555.1 uncultured Bacteroidia bacterium
TAAAAAAAAATACGGTTACATTTGTTAAAATCAATTAATAGAACCTCCCTTATTTGTTTTAAATAACATACCCGGGGCTTATCTTTGTTTTGAATGCGATCGCCCCAAATGAAGAAGCTATTTTCAATTTTTGTAATTGTGCTTATTTTCAGTTCAGCACAAGCATACGATAAGGCCGTTAATGATAAAATTTCGGTCGCCCTCAATCAGTTCCAGGGCTTTCAGGAAAACAAAGGACAATTCTCTGATACAAATTATGTGTTGTTCCAATTAAT
Organism: uncultured Bacteroidia bacterium; assembly: GCA_964593555.1. Classification (GTDB taxonomy): domain Bacteria; phylum Bacteroidota; class Bacteroidia; order JAFLBG01; family JAFLBG01; genus CAZQIC01. Next base: position 276 of record CAZQIC010000016.1, read on the forward strand.
TAGCAAGGGTTCCAATGTTTATGTTACAACCTCCGGTATAAGCTATTGCTTTACAAAAATGGAAAAGGAGGCCGAGAAAGAAGAAAAGGAAAAAATGCTTTCAGGAAAAAAAGGGGAAGAGAAGGCGCGTGAAATAAAATGGAGTAAAGTAGATATGAATTTAGCAGGAGCTAGTATTTCTAGAAATAATTTACATGTAGAAGCACCAACGGCAAATAAAATATTCAACTATTATTTGGCGAATTGTCCTGAAGGAGCATTAGGCATTTCTAATTATCAAAAAATTATTTTCACCAATATTTATCCGGGTATCGATTGGGTATTAAATTCAACTGCAGATGGATTCAAATACGATTTTATTGTTCATCCTAATGCTGATCCAAGTATCATTAAGATAAAATATGATAAAAATTTTTCGTTGAAGAGGGGAGGAGAAGATTCTTACTCCATTAAAACCCCTTATGGGAAATTAACAGAAGGTGAATTATTCTGTTTTCAAAACAACACCGAGAAAACGGTGATCGCTTCAAAATATGAGATCGAAAAAAATAATGTTTCAATTTTAGTAAGTGAGTACGATCACACAAAAGATTTGATCATTGACCCGCCAGTACTAACTTGGTCAACTTATTTTGGTGGTGCAGAGGCTGATGGCCCCTTGACGATAGCAACCGACAAAAGTGGAAATTTATTTATTGCAGGCTATACGTATTCCGTAGTTGGCCCGCTACTTAATCCAATGTCGGGTGCCTATTATCAAGCTACAAATACGGGAGTTTATTTTGGACACCAGGCCATCGATATTTTCATAGCTAAATTTGATAATGCGGGTGTGTTGATATGGGCTACTTATTATGGAGGCACCGTGAATGAAACTGCAAACGATATGGTCATTGATCCATCCGGAAATGTTTACATCACTGGCAATAGTTACTCGGCCGACTTTCCTTTACAAAATATGGCCGGGGCTTATTATAAGGGGGCGTTAGGAGGTACCATAGATGCAGTAATCCTTAAATTCAACAATATAGGTGTGAGGCAGTGGGCAACTTTTTATGGAGGCAATACTGCTTTTGAAGACGGATACGGAATCGAAATAGATCCTTCTGGAAATATTTTTATTGGAGGATATACACAATCAAGCGATCTGCCTATCGTGCCTTTTGCAGGTTATTATAATCAGCCGACAATAACAGGTGGTTTTGGAAGAGATCTTTTCCTTACACGATTTAATTCATCAGGCGTTTTGCAATGGTCAACTTATTATGGTGGGTCAGGCTGGGAGGCCGTAAACGATATTAAGTCCGATAACTGCGGTAACATTTACATAACCGGTTGGACTGAGTCTCCAAATTTTCCAATTCAAAATTGGCCGGGAGCATATAACCAACCTGCAATCGCTGTTAGTTCTCCCGTAAATAAATATGATGGATTTATTATTCGGCTTTCCGCTGCCGGCGCATGGCAATGGTCAACTTATTTTGGTGGAAATGAAACAGATATTTTTGGAGAACTGTCCACGGATAAACATGGGAATGTTTTTGTGACCGGAACTAGCAGTTCATCAAATTTCCCAATACAAAATCTACCCGGAGCCTATAATCAAGCTACAAACACCGGTAGCAGCGACGGAATTATTGTAAAATTTGACAAAAGCGGGGTGTTAAACTGGTCGGCTCTTATTGGCGGAGCAAACAGCGATTTCTTAGGAACTATTACCATAAATGAATTGGGGGAATTATATCTTTCAGGAACCAGTGTTTCAACTAATTTTCCTACGCAACAACCTGGAGGGGCCTATTATGACAATACTTTTGGAGGAGGCAATTACGATATTGTTGCCTTAAAATTTACTTCAACTGGATTGTTAAACTGGTCAACTTATTTTGGCGGAATGGGTGATGAATGGAATACAGGTATTGCTTATGCTTCCAATGGAAAAATTTATCTCACAGGTGAGTTTGTAGATCTTTCAGGAGTGCCAACACTTAGCAGGGGAGGTTTATCGTTTTTTCAATCTGCCCCCGTTGGATCACCAACAAGCAAACACAGCGGACACTTAATATATTTTGACGATCCTATAATTTTGCCTGTGATTAACTTTTCATTGACACCTGCTTGCTTTGGTAATACTACACATTTCACTTATACCGGAACCGTCGATACCACTGAAGTAGAAAACTGGATTTGGACTTTTGGTGACCCCGCAAGCGGAACATCCAACTCTTCCAGTCTAAAAGATCCATCACATATTTTTTCTGCACCGGGAAATTATACCGTAACACAAGTAGCGGGATATTATTGTTTATATGATACAGTTAAAAAATTCCTTACAGTAAATTCACTTCCTGTCCCCAATGCAGGAACTAACAAAACCGTTTGTTCCGGAACCATTGCACAATTAAGTGTTGCAAATGCTTCTAATTATTTGTGGAGCCCTTCAGCATCTTTAAGCAATTCTAGCATCAGCAATCCGGTTGCTACTCCAAATTCAAACACAAAATACTATGTAATTGTAACCGATGTTAATGGATGCACAAATAAGGACAGTGTACAAATAAATATTTCTCCATTAATTACCATCACATTAAATTCCAGTTCACTCGCATGTGTTCCCACAGGATCCATATCTGCAATAGCAGCGGGTGGGAGCGGAGCTTTAACATATAACTGGTCGCCGGGTGGATATTCCACATCAGGCGTGAGTGGATTATCAGCAGGTACTTATACACTTACTATAACAGATGCTCTTGGATGCTCATTACAAAATACAACAACGATAACACCATCCGCACCTTCCTTTACAATTAGCATTTCAACAAACAATGTGAGTTGTTTTATCGGTAATAACGGAAGCGCACAAATTATAACAACAGGAGGAGGAGGAAATTATACTTATTCCTTGGAGCCCTTCCATTGCACAAACAACTTCAGCAATTACAGGATTAGCAGCAGGAATTTATTCCTTAACAGTTACCGATGCTGCGGGATGCACGAAGGACACCATTGTTTCTATTGCGCAGCCCCTCTCGGCACTTACAACATCTGTAAGTGCACAAACAAATGTTTTATGCTTCGGAAATAGCACAGGCAATGCAACTATAGCAACTGGAGGAGGAACATCCGGATATATTTATGGTTGGAGTGTCGGACAAACAACGTCAACTGCCACTGGACTTGCTTCTGGTATTTATTCTGTTACTATCACCGATGCCAACAACTGCTCACGAGTTGAGATTATAAATATTACACAAGCACCCGACATAACTTATTTAACATCAGTTGCTGATGATACTTGCTCACAAAATACAGGTTATGTAAGTGTTTCTGCAATCGGAGGAACCGGATCTATAAATTATTTATGGAACACAGGACAAACCATCAATCAATTATCAAATTTACCAGCGGGAACACATACAGTTACCATCAGTGATGCAAATGGATGCAACAAAATTGTGCCGCTTGTAATTGGCAACATCGCCGCACCAACTGCTGATGCAGGGCCCAACATTACAATTGCCCTAGGAAGTAACGCCATACTTTCGGGTAGCGGCGGTGGAGTATACTCCTGGATCCCTTCTACGGGATTAAGTTGTAGCAATTGCCCAAACCCTATTGCAAGCCCAATTATTACAACAACATACGTTTTGGTGGTGATGGATATATATGGCTGCTCCGATACCGACATAGTAATTGTAAGAGTGAATGAACCTCCTTGTAATGGAACATTATCGGTTTTTATTCCAAATGCCTTTTCACCGAATGGAGATGGAGAAAATGATGTACTACAGTTATACATTATTAATAATACATGCGCAAAAGAAATTCAATTTGTTATTTACGATCGTTGGGGAGAAAGGGTTTTTGAAACAAATGATGCCAATATTAAATGGGATGGAACGTATAAGGGACAACAATTGAATAGCGGTGTTTATATGTATTTACTCACCGGTGTGCTCGAAAACAAAGATGCCTTTTTGAAAAAAGGGAATATTTCATTGATACATTAGCTTATTTACTTTTAGTATTAACCGTGAATTTTTTCTATATTGATATAGGTTTTAATTTCTATATCATTGAGATCCTTTTTAACATTCCTTTTTTCGTTGTCGCTATTCTGCCGACTCTTTGCAAATACATATACAGTTACAAACACAACTGATAATGGTGCGGCAGGAACATTGAGGTGGGCCATAACCCAGGCCAATACCAATGCGGGTGCAGATATAATTGATTTTAATTTGGGACTGGCCGCATCCTATACTATAACCGTTGATGATAATGCATTAGGCGCTTTACCTTCTCTCACTGATAACAGCGGCGTCACTATTGATGGATGGACAAATGCAGGGAATAATGGAACGCCCAACACTATAAATGTAATGAACACCGCAGCGGCAACACCGCTTAATCCGGTTTATAGAGTTGTTGTAAAAAATTCTACAAATACAGTTCCGACAGGGTTAATTCTTTCCAGCAATAATAATATAATTCAAGGATTGGTTTTCCCGAATTTTGGCGACGGTACTGTTAGTGCAAATGATATTGCTGTAACTATTAGCGGGAACAGTAATAAAATATTGGGCTGCTATATAGGGATGGACATTGGCGGTGTAACCAACAACACGTTAACTGCGATTGGCATTTCGGTTTCCGGTTCTAATAATATCATTGGGGATGGTACGGTTGCAGGAGCAAATCTTATTTCAGGAATGAACGGTGGAAGTCCTTATTGCGGTATCCAGCTTACAACCCTTAACGCCACAGCGAACACAATACAGGGAAACATTATTGGATTACAAAAGAACGGAGCTACAACTGTAACTGGTGCGAACCAATATTATGGAGTGTACATTACTAATTCTGCGGGAAACAATATCATTGGAGGAAATGCAGGAACAGGAAATATTATTTCAGGAAACACAAATACGGGAATTTATATCAATACTGCAACAAGATCAAACAGGATATTTAGCAATGTTATTGGAACGCGATCTGATGGAGCTACCAATGTAACTTCCAATGCACAAAATTTTGGTGTGGTTTTGAATTCATCTACAGTCAATATAATCGGCAGCAGCACTACCAGGAATATTATATCAGCCAATCTAACCTATGGCGTATATATTACCGGAGCAACAGCAACAGGCAACGCAGTAAAAGGAAATTATATTGGCATTGCATCTGATGGAATAAGTTTTATTACGTTAAGTGCGCAGGATTACGGTGTGTATATTACCAATGGCGCCACACAAAATACCATCGGAGGATTAGTTGCCGGCGAAGGAAATATTATTTCCGGACAAAGTTCCCTGGCATCCGGTATTTATATCAACAGCAATGTGGGTAAAAACACGATCCTTGGGAACACCATAGGAGCACAAGCAAATGGGAGTACGATTGTAGCTAACACTGGACAGAATTATGGTATCAATATTGATAATTCACCTTCTAATATTATCGGTGGAAATTCAGTTGCGGCGAGAAATATTATATCTGGAAATTATACATATGGAATACTATTGCAAAATGCAGGATGTGTCAGCACAATTATACAGGGAAATTATATTGGTATTTCATCAGACGGCGTAACACTCATTGCAGGGAATACACAACAAAATGGAATTCGGGTAAACACAAATGCAGGAACAGGGACCCTCGTCGGAGGAACCAATGCAGGCGAAGGAAATTTAATTTCCGGTAATGGGTCGGGTGCAATGCCATTCGCTTGTGGTGTGTTTATCCTGGGAGCAAATGGAGGGACAAAAGTTTATGGGAATATTTGTGGAACACAAAAAGACGGAAGTACGGCAGTGGCAAGTACTATTCAATATTCAGGAGTGTACATAAATAGCTCACCCTCAAATATTATCGGAGGCACCACAGCAGCGTACAGGAATATTCTTTCAGGCAACAGTTACAGTGGTTTGTCATTTTCCGGGCCGGGAGCAACCAATAATATTATAAAAGGCAATTACATGGGACCAGCATCTGATGGCGTTTCTTATGTTACCAATAATCCTCAACTGGTTGGATTAGTATTTTCATTTGGCGCATTATCAAATACAATAGGGGGAACAAATGCAGGAGATGGAAATTTAATGTCAGGCAATGGTACAGCTACTACCGGTGGCAAGGGAATTTCACTGGAAGTGGGTGGAGGAGCAAGCAATATTGTACAAGGAAATATCATTGGCCCGCAAAAAAGCGGAAGTGCAATAATAGTTCCTAACTATCAGAATTACGGAATTCATTTTGCACTGGGAAACAACAATAATATTTTTGGAGGTAACCAGGCTGGTGCAAGAAATATAATATCTGCAAATAATAATGTAGGATTTTTCATGCGGGCCAATTGCTTCGGTACACAGATCAAAGGCAATTATATTGGTGTGTCGTCTGATGGGTCAAGCTTTATTCCAAACAGTTCACAGGATACGGGTGTATTTTTAAATCAGGTTTTCCTCTCAAGTGTTACCATTGGCGGAAATACAGCAGGAGACGGAAATATAATATCGGGTCAGTATTCAGGACCAGCCACTCCGGCCTATGGAATTTATATTAACGGCACATACAACAATACTATTCAGGGAAATATTATTGGTTTAAACTCAACCGGAACAGCGCTTATTACAGGCGCCAATCAAACACATGGAATTTATTTGAATAGTTATAGAAACCTTATTGGAGGGGTTACACCAAAAGAAAGAAATATAATTTCCGGAAATACAACATATGGCGTATTTGTCACCGGCCCAAATGCAACGGCAAATACTATAAAGGGAAATTACATTGGCCTCCCTGTAAATGGCACAACATTTCTTGCCAATAGCACGCAGGATTATGGAGTGGTCATTGATAATTCTGCATCAATGAATACGATAGGAGGAACTCTTGCGAATGAAGGCAATCTCATATCAGGTAATAGCACAGGTATTGCAAATTCAGGTACTGGTGTTTTGCTTGCATTATCAACATTAAATAAAGTATACGGCAATTTTATAGGTACTCAAAATAATGGTGCAAGTTACGTTGCAAATAATGAACAAGGAACAGGAATAGAGATCCAGGGCAGCAGCAATTACATAGGAGGCAATACTCCATTATTTAGAAACATTATTTCTGCTAATGAAAATTATGGAATCTATATGACTGCCAGTTCAAATAACAATTTAATATTCGGTAATTACATTGGCCCGACAAATGGGATCACCGCAATCGCAGGTTCAACCCAGGATTATGGCATGTATGTATTAGGACAAGGGAATCTAATCGGCAGGTACAGTGGCGGCGGAACAAATCGCCCGGAAGGAAATATAATTGCATTTAACTCCGCAGAAGGAATTGGTGTGAGTGGTGCAGGAGCAACCAGCAATTTAATTTCACGTAACCTTATTTATACAAATGGCGGTGTTGGTGCAAAAGCAATTAATCTTTACGGAACAGGTAACGGAAACAAAGCGTTTCCATTAATAACTTCTTACAATGCAACAACAGTAAGTGGAACGGGTTCTGCAGGTGACAGTATAGAAATTTTTAAAAACAATACCCTCAATTGCCAGGATGCTATGGTTTTTTTAGGAACCGTATTGGTGAATGGCGCTGGTAATTGGTCCATCACAGGAGTAACTATAAATGCAGGAGAAATTCCGGTTGCTACTGCGCGCACTGTTGCTAATTTTAATACTTCAGAATTATCTCTTTGTATACTTACCACAACATCTACTAAAACGGATGTTTCATGCCACGGCGGCAGCAATGGTACAGCAACTGCCACTCCCACCGGACAATCGCCATATACGTATGCGTGGAGCCCCGGCGGACAAACCACTCAAACTGCAACAGGACTTCCCGCAGGAACATATACTGTTATTGTAACAGATGCGAGTCTCGTAACTGTTTCTGATACTGCGGTCATCACAGAACCAACGGCATTATCTGTAAGCACTACACAGGCCAATGTACATTGTCATGGTTTGTGCACAGGAACAATTTCTGCCACAGCTTTAGGAGGAACACCAAACTATACCTATAGCTGGTCAACAACACAAACAACTTCTACCATAACAGGATTATGCGCAAACAATTATACTTTAACAATAACAGATAATAATGCATGTACGTTTGATACGGTAATTTTAATTACACAACCCGCAATACTCAGTTCAACTGTCAGCACTACTCTTGTGTTATGCAATGGAGGCACAAACGGAGCAGTGACTATTTTAAATTCGGGCGGAACATCTCCTTATACCTATTCATGGAGTAATTCTTCAACAACCAATTCGATAAGTAACGTTATTGCGGGAAATTATACCGTAACAATAACGGATAATAACTCTTGTACATTTGACACAGTTGTTACTATCACGGAACCCGGAATTTTAAGTTCAACAGTTATTACAACAAATAGCACTTGCAACAATAGTGATGGATCTGCAACTATTAATTTAAGCGGAGGAACGGGTCCGTACAATTATAATTGGAGTATAGGAGGAACCAATTCCTCTGTTACAGGAATTCCCGCAGGTATTTATTCAGTAACTGTAACTGATAACAATGGATGCAGTATTACGGCTTCTGCAAACGTAAATAATAACAACGGTCCTTCAGCAAGTGTTGCGATAACACAAAGTGTTTCCTGTAATGGCGGCAGCAATGGAATTCTTACAGCAACAATTTCGGGAGGAGCAAATCCATTTACATATTTATGGAGCAACGGAGCAACCGATCTGCAAACAACTGGGTTGCTAGCCGGGAATTATTCTTTTACCGTGACTGATGGGTCTAGCTGTACAGCTATTTCAACAGCAACTGTTGTACAACCATCTTTATTAACTTCCACAATAACATCCGGAAATGTTTTATGTAATAACGGAAATACCGGCAATGCAAGTATAATGGCAAGCGGAGGTACGTTCGCTTATACATACTCATGGAGTAATGCACAGACAGGAACAACAGCAACAGGATTATCGGCGGCAACATATTCTGTTACTATAACTGATGGTAATGGTTGTATCTCCCAACAAACCGTCACTATTACTGAGCCAGCTATTTTAACTAACACAATTACATCAACAGACGTTTCCTGCTTTGGAGGAAATAATGGTTCGGCTTTAGCAATACCCGCAGGAGGCGCTGGACCGTATAGTTATTTATGGAACAATGCACAAACAAATACATCTGCTTCATCATTAACGGCGGGTACATATACTGTATTGGTAACCGATGCAAATAATTGTACCATACAAGAAACTGTTACAATAACGCAGCCGGGAATTATTTCTGTTTCCGTTTCTTCAACACCTGATACATGCGGCGATGGAAAGGGAATGGCAAGTGCAATGGCCGCCGGCGGAACTTCACCTTTCATTTATACCTGGAGCAATGGCCAAACCACCCAAGGCATAAGTAATTTGCCAAGCGCTTTGTATTCTGTTACTGTTACTGACAATAATGGCTGTACACAAACACAGTCTATAAATATAAATCCTACCGCCACGGTTAATGCTAATGCTGGCCTGGATACAACTATAATACAGGGAAGTAGTGCACAGCTCAACGCATCTGGTAGCGGCAGCTATGCCTGGAGTCCGTCGCAGGGGTTAAGTTGTACTACCTGTGCAAATCCTATTGCTTCTCCGTCGCGAACAACATCCTATATTGTAGTGGTCACTGATGCTAATGGTTGTACAAACTCCGACACCATAATTGTAACAGTGGAAATAGTTTGTGGAGATATTTTTGTGCCAAATGTTTTTTCACCAAATGGTGATGGACAAAATGATCTTGAATGCGTTTTTGGAAATTGCATAGAAAGTATAGCTTTCACCATTTATAACCGCTGGGGCCAAATAGTTTTCGAAACAAATAATCTTACCGAATGCTGGAATGGCCACTATCAGGGCAAGCCAATGGATGCAGATGTTTTTACATATATTCTTGCCGCAACATTTACTAATGGCAAAAGTGAGCTGAAAAAAGGAAATATCAGCTTGATAAGATAATAATAGGCCGCATTCTGTATTAAACCATGAACTAAAAATCCATGTTTTCCGGTAAGGGTTCACCTGGTTTAGTCTTTCGCTTGATCAACGCAGCATCGCCCTTACCAAATTTCATATTAACAATAAGTTTAAAAAAGCGACTCTCACGTCTGTTCCAGCTTTCCTGGATATAATCTTCACCAACAATATATGCACCCCGGCTATTAGTGTCAAAAACATCTCTGACACTGAGTGTAATGGTAAGCACTTTTTTTATTTCCTTACTAAAGGCCATGTCAGCAAAATAAACTTCTCTATTATATCCTTGCGGTACAGTCTTTTTTGATTCATAATTTCCAGAAATTTGTATCGAAAAATTTTTAGGCATACGATACATCATGATCAATTTACCTGTACAATTAAATCCATTGTTGTTAAAAGCACTACCATTATAAATCGCATTAATGGCTGTATAAAACAGGTTTGTATTCAAGGTTGTTTCAAAGCCTTTGAAAAGTGTATGTTTTATTGTGTTGTCGATGCCGAGCGAATTCGCTTGTTTTCCATTAATGGTTGTAGTCACCAGCACAGAAGAATCTGTTGACAATGGATATGTATATTGTGTTAAGACATGCTCACTGTTTCTAAAAAATAATGTCAATAAAAAATTTCCTCTTTTTAAATATTGGTTGTAGTTAAGCTCCAAGCTATTTATAAACTCCGGAGTAATCGATGGGTTTCCTATTGAATAATTCTTCAGATCGCTCGCAGTAATAAATGGCAAGAACTGCCTGAAATTAGGTCTGTTTATTTTTCGTGTCACATTAAACTGGATTTCCTTTTTTTCGGTTAATTTTTTTGAAATGAAAATGGAGGGAAATAAAGAATTAAAAATGTTGGCCATACTACTCGGATAGCTGTACAGGAAATGTTTATTTTCCTTATTTGTCACCGTGGCGGTGTAGAATGAGTTTTCCACACGCAAGCCAAGCATATAATTTATTTTTTTATGCTTGATCGAATAATTTATGTATGCTGCGTTAACCAAATCTTTTATTTGATAATAACTAGTGAGCAAATCATTTGTGACATAATTTCCGTTTAAATAATTAAAATTACTTACATCTAAAGACTGGTTGCTGGGCTTATAAGATACTCGTATCCCGGTTTCAAGTTTTGTGCTGTCGTTTATTGGATTAACAAAATCCGATTGAAAAGAAAACATTTCATTAATATTAATTGCCTTATTTATTTGCAACTCCGGATTGTTGGACAATAATGCCCCTGATGAATCATAAGTATATGTAGTGAAATCACTTGGGTTGCGTGAACTTCCGTTTATATAATTCACATCAGCTGTTATTTCCTTTCCTCTTTTTGGAAAAGATCTTTTATAAAATAGTTTTGTCGTATAATTTTCAAAATGTGTCAACGTGTTGGTTTGTCTAACTCCGCTCATTTTATTCGAATTGTTTGGTCCGGAGAATTCAAATGTTTGATCATCTATCGTTTTAAAATCACCCATCACTATATTTTCCGAGAAGGTTAATGTATTTCTGTTATTAATGTAATAATCCAATACCGTCGTTCCCGATTGAAAAAAATGTCGAAACAAAATATCATCATTCACATTATAAAACCCCGAAGGATAGTCCGTGCGATTGGTGTAACCCGGAACAGAATTTTTAAAAGTGTTGAATGTATAATTCAAAGAAAATCCAATTGGTTTTTGCTTAATATTAAACAACACCAGCCCGTTGTAGTGACTATTTGTTCCCGCGCCGCCGGTTATCATGCCATTGTACCCAGGCTGCGCATTGCTCTTCATCACAATATTTAATATTCCCCCGGTTGTGCTTGCTTCAAATTTTGCGGAGGGATTGGTGATCACTTCAATTTTTTCAATTTGATCAGCGGGTATTTGGTTAAGCACCAAACTGGTCGGCCGTCCATCAATGTATATGGTCGCAGTATTTTGACGCAGCTGAGCGTTTCCATTTGCATCAAGAGTTACGGAAGGAATATTAGAAACAACATCCGCCGCGGTACCGCCCTTTGAAATAATATTTTTTTCCACATTAAATACTTTCCGATCAATATTCATTTCAACAGCACTTTTGTCCTTAACGATCTCCATTGTATTAAATTCTGTTACAGAAAGGTCTAGTTTAATATCCCCCAGATCCTGTTCTTCATTCTGCGGAGAAACAATGATCGTTTGTAGTAATTCTTTGTACCCAATAAGACTTACCTTAAGTGTAAATTTTCCAAAAGGTAAATTTTCGAGACTAAACTCCCCGTTTGGTTTTGTGATAACACCACTGATCAGCGTATCGCTTTTATAAATGGTCACCGGAGTATACGGTATCGTCTCCCTGGTCTTCATATCAATTATCTTTCCATATACGCGCCCCTTTGCCACGGGTAATTTTTGTGACTGCACGATAGTGGAAACGAAAAAAAGAATGAACAGAATAATACCAATTCTCATATTCAAAATATCCAATACAATTTATCCGCAAAGTTAGTTAAATCCAATTTCCAATGTTACTATCTTGGAAATTACAGATGGAGATCATAAAAAAGCCGTGCATAGTGTTGCAACTTCACTTAATGGGAATAGCCTTTGTTTTCAATGGCTTCCCAATCTCATGTTCCTTTTATTTTTAGTAACTTTATGTAACATAAATTTTATGCTACAGTTAAAAAATTATATCAACGGAGAATTAGTTGAGCCACTTGGTAAGTCTTATATAGATAATTATAATCCTTCAATAGGAAAGGTTTATTCAAAAATTCCTGACTCGGATGAACATGATGTAGAGCTGGCTGTTGAAGCTGCAAAAGCTGCATTTCCATCCTGGTCAAAAACGCCAAAGGATATTCGTTCAAAGTATTTATTGAAGATCGCATCGCTAATTGAACAAAATCTTGAGATGCTTGCAAAAGCGGAATCAACAGATAATGGCAAGCCAGTTAAACTTGCTATGACTGTTGACATACCCCGCGCAGCAAGTAACTTTCATTTTTACGGAACAGGAATTTTACATCTTGCATCGGAAGCACATTCTATGGAAGACACCGCGATTAATTATACACTCAACGATCCCATTGGTATTGCAGGCTGTATCTCTCCCTGGAATTTGCCATTGTATTTATTCTCCTGGAAAATCGCACCTGCATTGGCTGCCGGAAACTGTGTGGTAGCAAAACCTTCAGAGGTTACTCCAATGACAGCGTATTTATTATCAGAGCTTTGTATAAAGGCAGGGCTACCAAAAGGAGTATTGAATATTGTGCACGGTTACGGACATAAAGTTGGCGCCGCTATTGTTGGACATAAAGATATACCGGTTATTTCTTTTACCGGCGGAACAAAAACAGGGGAGGGGATAGCGCGTGTCGCAGCTCCCATGTTTAAAAAACTTTCCCTTGAATTGGGAGGGAAAAATCCAAATATTATTTTTGCCGATTGTGATTTTGATAATGCTGTAAAAACATCGTTACATTCTTCCTTCGCTAACCAGGGACAAATTTGTTTGTGCGGATCACGTGTTTTTATTGAACGTTCCATTTACGAAAAATTCAAGAATGCATTCATAGAAAAAGTAAAAACACTTACGGTTGGTAATCCTGCAGATGAATCAAGTAAACTTGGTGCAGTGGTGAGTAAACAACATATGGAAAAAGTTTTGTCACATATTGAGGTTGCAAAACAGGAGGGTGGGAAAATATTGTGCGGCGGAAAACAAATTAAACTTGAAGGAGAATTTTCGGAAGGCTGGTATATTGAACCAACAGTGATCGAAGGATTATCTCATGATTGCCGTACCAACCAGGAAGAGATTTTCGGACCGGTTGTAACACTTATGCCATTTGATAAAGAAGAAGAAGTATTGATGTATGCCAATAGCACATCGTATGGATTAGCATCAGTAATATGGACAGAGAATCTAACCCGTGCACACCGTATAGCAGCTCAACTGCATACAGGAATTGTGTGGATCAATTGCTGGCTATTACGCGATTTAAGAACGCCCTTTGGAGGGGTAAAAGGCTCAGGAGTGGGTAGGGAGGGCGGTTTTGAGGCATTACGCTTTTTTACAGAACCAAAAAATATTTGCATTAAATTGAAATGAGCCATAACTTGGCTTAACTTTTACTAACGAAATATTAAATAATATAACAAATGAAAAAAGTTATTTCACTCCTCGCTTTTACAATGTGTTTAGGTTTTGCTTATTCACAAGCTCCCGCCGGAAAAGCACCACTGCCTTTTGTAATGACCGCGAAAGATTCTGCTCTTGCAAAAGCATGGAAAATTAAAAGGTATGAATGTTTTGGTGAGGTTTATCAGGAAGGAAATCTTCCAAAAAAACAAGCGAACGACGGTCTAACACTTTCGCTTGACCAAACAGCATTTTTTACTTATGATGGAGTTTTGCATACTGGTAAATGGGTAACAGACAAAACAAAAACAATCATTACTATCACCGATGATGCTCCGGATGCAAATGGAAAAAAAGTTGTGAATACATTAAAAATATTAAAAGGAGGTTCGGAAGAATTAGAGATAAAATACCAGGATAAAGATTTGATCACTACTCTATATACATTGGTGCCTAAAAAATAACAAACAGTATTCTTTAGCTAAAGGCCGCTTCCAAAAAAGGAAACGGCCTTTTCCTTTTTTTACATTTACTTGTAACCTTTTATATTCCTGTTCGTCTAGCTTATAAATTTTAATATTTATACTATAACAACATGAAAAAATTAATACACTCATTCTTTCTATGCTGCCTTTTTTCAACGGGCATAATTAATGCACAAAATCCATCCTGGGTTGCTACTTGTGATCCTTCAGGACAAAAAGCGGTCAGTTGTACAAAAAATGATAGTGCCGGAAACAGTTATATAGTAGGTTCATATAATCAGGCATCTGCAAAATTTGGCAATACAACTTTAGCCTGTTCAGGTTACCAGGATATTTTTGTTGCAAAATGTGACAGTAATGGAAATTTTATTTGGGCAAAGCGTGCGGGAGGAGCCTCTGCTCAATTTTCTACTGATAATGGAAATGGCTTGGTTCTGGATAATTCCGAAAACCTATATGTTTCGGGTGATTACAGAGATACCGCAGACTTTAGCGGGATAATACTTCCCGGAAAAGGATTAAGAACTTTTCTTACTAAATATGATTCCAGTGGAAATGTTATCTGGATAAGTAGGGCGAAGGGAAATAACTTAAGCTTAGGTAGCGTAGCCATAAATGCAGACACAACATTGTTTGTTCATGGAAGTTGTTTTACAGGGGCGATTACTTTAAACGAAGGAACTCCTGATTCTATAGTTGTTCCCAATAACAACAACTCTTCTTTTTTTGTAAAATATGATACAAGCGGCAAGGCATCCCTGATAATATTTTTACCACAAACCGCTTTTATCAGAGATATAACAACCGATAACAATAATGGAATTTATGTATTAGGCAGATTTTATGCAACCGCAAGTTTTGGATCTACAGTATTAACATGTAACGGAACGGGAGACATTTTTACAGCAAAATACGATGGTAACACCGGCAACCTAATGTGGATAAAAAAGATTGGTTTAGTTACCGGCAATGAGCAGGATAACGGTATTCACCTTGTAATGGATGCTTATAAGAACATGTATATTGCCGGCTATAGAGATGATACCGGTGGCATTCCATCAAAGGGACGCTTAATTAAATGTGATTCTATAGGAAACATTGTTTGGTCAAAAGTTTTCACCAGCAGCAATACTTCATATGTTACCGACTTAATACTTATTAATAATAATTTATATATAACAGGTTTTTACAGATCGGCCCTTACCTTTGATGTTAATAATACATTGCCGTATAATGGGACAAGCATGTTTTCCATATACGTGGGAAGGTATGATACCGCGGGAAATATATTATATTCTTTTCAAGGTACTTCCGGCAATAATGCAAACAACTACGGGGGACTTGAAACAGATATTTCAGGATCCCTTTATTTGAGCGGAACATTGTCAAGTTCAACTGCAGCTCCAATAAGCTTAGGCAATATAACAATAATGGGAAACAGATCATTCGATGTTTTTGTAGCGAAATACAATCCCCAGGCGATAACAGCTATTGCCAAAAGTGACTTTGATGGGCAAGTTGATATTTATCCTAATCCCGTAAAAGGTATTCTTACTGTTCAGCCTAATCCTTCATTTGAAAATTATACCGTTACTATTTTCAATATGGTGGGACAAAAAATTTTAGACAAAAAAAATGTAATCGATGGTATATTAATTGATATGAGTACGTTCGATAAGGGCATGTATTTTGTCCGAATAGATTTTGAATCAAAATCGTACGTTAAAAAAATTATAGTTAATTGATCAAATGAACAATTTGAGTTAGCTCAGGGGAAAGCCGAAAAACCCGCTAAGAAAACTTAGCGGGTTTTTACGAATACTATTATTTCATTTTTAATGTGCCAAAATAACCTTTTGTGTTTCAACATTGATATTATTACTTGTCAATTGCACAAAATAAATTCCATTAGCAAGATCGTTTACATCAATAGATCCAGAAATTAAATCACTGTTAAATATCATCGACTTCATTACTTTGCCGGTTATATCAATGACTTTTACTTCGTTATTTTTATTTCCCGTTCCAAAACCAGAAACATTAATAATGTCACTTGTAGGATTGGGATAAACGGAAAAATAAATAATTGAATTTTTATCTTCAGCTACTCCCAGTGCCACGCCATCAAACCAATCGATGGTCGTTTTCAGAATATTATTTCTGTATCCGTCTGTTTTACTCAGCGAAGCAAAATTAAATCCCCAATAGGCGATCTTCCAATTGTCGGTTGTATTGTGCATTATGCTACCGCCAACTTTCGATACGTCATTCGAATACCTCAACGTTGCTTTAGCTCCTGATATTGGCGTAAACCATTCAGCATAAGAAAATGATCCTGTTAGCTGTGTGTTCCCAGCATATTTATACATGGAATCTCCGGTTGTATAATTAAGCGGTAAGGTAGAGGTGCTGCTGACAAATGTTGATGAAAGATAATTTGCTCCCATGTAATTGTTATAAAAATCTATATATTCATTGGAGATAGTATAATTGGCCGTACTGGTGATCTCTTCGCCCATAGTTTCGGACATGATCAAAATATTTCCATGGCTCTTCAGGTAATTTTTAAATATTTTCAATTTATTATCTGTAATACCATGAAAAATATTTCTTCCGCTCACACTATATAAAAAGTGACTCAGATTTGTTTTGCCCATTCCGTTGGTATCAATGCCGTCAACCTCATAATCGCTTATCAATACTGCGGGAAGAGATTTTGCCTGCAATGCGTTTACAATTGATGTATCGCAAATTTTATATTTATCATCGACAAGGTTTGTGACCGAACAAAAAGTGTATGTCGGAAACTGTTTTTTATATGCACCGATCCTTGTTGTTGATTTAAGCTGTAATGTAACGGTAGCCCTCTCATCTCCCGCAGATGAAGATGTTACGTTCACTGAAATGGTTTTAGTTTCAATGGCATTAAAATTTATGTTTGTTAGACTGGTATATGTAGTGCCATTAATAGTGAAGCTGGCAGTCCACCCTGTTGGCAATGTATTTAAAAGACTTACTTCATAAACATCAGCCGAATCAGAATTAATATTTGCATTGAAAGTGTAATTCGCGGTTGAGCTTTTTCCTATGAATTTTGTATAAACATTATCTGCAAGGTTTATGTCCATGTTATACTTTAATGATGAATCATCAAATTGTGCCTGAAGAATTTCTTTGGTAGTTGTATTCTGTATAAATGCTATTACCGCAAGCTGATCTACGTTATAAACGTTTTGCATGGTCCAGCTTTGATTAAAAGTTGCCGAATCGTTTACTGCCCATAATGCCGCCAAGGTAGTTCCGTTTTGGTTGGGCAGCATTTTTTTCATCACATTAGTCCAATGCGTTTCTCCATTTTTTTCCACCTTACGGGTAATGATACGTTTTTCCACCACCACCATATGAAGTTTTAAACTACCGCTTACCGCTTGTACAGCTTTGGCCTTAGCCGTAACATCAATCGTTCCATTATTGTTTATTTTATGTGAAAGCGTAATAGTAAATGGCGATGTAATTGCGGAGCGGTTGTTGATTGTTGTCTGGTTAATATTGTATGGGTGGCCAGAATAATAATTGCCATCGACAGCTCCGGATGGATATCCTGTAAATCCATAGAAAGAAACCCTTGCATTAGGCTCAGCTGTATTGTGAAAGTACATGGGGTCAACATTACCATAGTTGCCATGGTACTCCATTGTGATCAATTTTGAAGTTGGATTATTATCATGAAGCGAATCCATTCTTGGTCCTTGCCAAGTGCATGGACCGCATCCAGTACTCGTGATCCATTCCAAGAGAATGGTTCTAGGCGCCTGAGCTTGAGAAATTATTGAGATGATGCAAAAAAAAGCAAGAGAAAAAGTTCTGTTGTGCATAGTGGATACGTTCTTGCACAATATTACCCTACGAATAAACATATGCAAAGTAAAGTTTGGCCTATTCTTGCAAATTCAAAGTGGGGGTTTCCAGGTAAAAATGGAATAATTATACTATACAGGCAACTTTTATCCTTCCCCATTTCATAGGTTTCAAACACCACTATTTAGACCTTGCAACCTGCCTGTTTTTACCTTACTAAAGATATATTTCCTGTTCTAAACACTTCCGATCCGTCAACAACACACACCGCACGAAACACATAGGTATATACGGCCGAATTACAGAGCCGGTCTCTATAAAATCCGTTCCATACCCCTTTTACATCTGTAGTCTCAAAAACTTTTTCTCCCCAACGGTCATAAATTATAAATGATAAAATTTTCATCGATGCTGCCCCAAAGAGTTTTAACTCATCATTCTCTCCATCTCCATTCGGAGAAAAAACATTAGGAACAAATAATCCTTCGGAACATGACAAATTAGAAATGGAATCATTAACAGTAATTACCAATGTATCATAAGCGCTGCATCCATACACATCGATTATACTCACTACATAGGTTGTGGTAATAACTGGATTTGCAATAGGGCTTGAACAATTAGTACAACTGAGACCAGCACCTGGACTCCAGTTGTAATTGCTTGCGCCCGCTGCAGAGAGCTGAACCGAACTCCCTCTTGTTATTGTTACATCCGGCCCTGCGTTAACAGAAGGACTGCTCCCTGAATTATTAACGGTAACTGAATTTACATATGTACAACCCTTGGAATCAGTTACAGTATATCCATGTACACCACTCGAAAGAGAAGATGTAGAAACAGTAACAGATCCGTTTAGCCAGGAATACGTATATGGGCCCGTACCTCCAGCAACATTTGCCAATGAAGCTACACCTATTGACGAGTTGCATGTATCATCAATTGAAGTAGATGTCACAGTAAATGAGTTGGGCTGTAAAAGCACTTGCAAAATGGTATCGCGACACATCAGTGAATCTGTAACAATGCATGAATAAGTTCCTGCGGTTAAATTGCTTGCCAGAGCCGAAGTTCCTGCCACAGGCTGCCAAACATAATTTAAAGCGCCATTGCCTCCTGAAACTGTAAGGAAAATTATTCCATTAGCACCACCAGGACATGATACATTTGTAAATGTACCAACAGACAATGTTGGTGAATTCACAGACAAACTATCCACTATAATATTGTTAACAGTATCTCTTTTACAAGCGGCATCAGTAATTGTTACACTGTAAATTCCTGTACACAAATTAGTTAATGAGTCAGTTGTAGATCCATTGCTCCATAAATAGTTTGTTGGTGTCTGGCCACAAACTGTAGGGCCTGCAAGAAGTTTTCCATTGCAAACACATCCATGTATATCATTCTTTGTAACTGAAGCTGTTATGGGTTGAGGAGAAAATTTTGCAAGTATAAAATCAGAAAAGCCATTAAGATTTCCTTGGTGATAAGTACTACCCGGATTTACCATCGTTACATCATTACTTCGGGCTTGATTAGTATAAAATATATTATCGTTTTTATCTATTGCAAAAAAACCGGCAAAATCATTAAACGTCGTCGAAAAGAAATATGTACTCCAGGTTAATTCCCCCTTGTTACTGAACCGTGCGAAAAAACTTTCAGCCGTTGCGGTTGCGTTTAAATGACTATTATCGAAATACGCTCCGCATCCTGGGTCTCGAAATGGAATATCGGGTGCATTCGTAATACCACATATATATGCATTATTACAGTTATCGATATGTACTTTTTGTGCAATCACTTCGCCTCCATTGCGTGCGGTCATTGCAACATTGCTTCCATAATATGTGGACCATTGCATTGTACCAATATTATCAAATTTGGAAAAGAAAAACTTAATCTGGTTGTTAGGATTTGTTCCATCAAAAAAGTAACCTGAACTGAGGACAGGAAAATTAGTTGAACTCGTATATCCTTCTATAAATAAATTATCCAGCCCGTCAATGCCAATACCCAAGCAAACGTCATAGCCTGTTCCTCCAAAATAGGTAGACCATAACAGCGTGCCATTATTCGTGAACTTCGAAATGAACGCATCAATACCGTTATTATATGCACCTACGTAATAAGTCCCAACGCTGGTAGTATTCTGCACAGGAAAATTTGTTGAACCTGTGTTACCAGTCAGGTACAAATTATCCTGCGAGTCAATGGCAACATCTGCTCCTTCATCTCCATCATCTCCACCAAAATAGGTAGCCCACAACTGTGTTCCATTATTGTCAAACTTTACGATAAATGCATCATCACCCGTAGTTCCTATGGTAGCATCAAAATAAGTTCCATTATTCAATACAGGGAAATCATTAGAGGCGGTTTTTCCGGTAGCAAATAAATTTCCCTGCGAATCAATAGTTAACCTTCTTGGATAATCCCAGAGATTAGCCCCTCCGAAATAAGTACTCCACAACATTGCTCCGTTATTATCAAACTTCGCAAACACCAGGTCATCAAAACCAGACATTGCAGCTTTATAATATCCAATGGTATTATCGAACGTCGGAAAATCTGTGGAAGCAGTACGGCCCACAATAAAAATGTTGTTATTCTGATCCGCCACAACAGAGTGAACTATATCAGTAGATGCATTTCCTCCTATATATGTAGACCACAATAGCACTCCATTATTGTCAAACTTGGTAATAAATGCATCCTGAAAAAAAGTTAACGTGTTATCATAAAAATTGCCAGTTGTTAGTGTAAAAAAATTATTGCTTTGGCTAATTCCAACAACGTATACGTTCCCGCTTGTATCGGTGCATATATCAAATTCTACCTCGGCACTACTACCGCCATAATACGTACTCCAAGTAAGGGTTGGGTCGATCACAAGTGTTTGGTTATGGGAGAAGTTATCAATTTTAAATATTAACTCTTCATTCTCATATACAAACTCCGAATTTACCTGCTGCTTTGTTGATTCAATAAATGACACAGGAGCACTTTCTGTTATTTGCCCCAGAGAAGTAACAATAGAAAAATTCTTTTCTTCATTCAGTCTAATTTTTGAATTACCATTAAAAAACATTTTAATCAATTTATAATCGGCGCCGGGGTGCACAATAAATTCGTATTTGATTTTATTTTTTTCCGATGCAACCGTTTTAATTACCCAATCTATACCAGGGTAAATATTTATAAAAATAATTTCGTTATAGCTATGTACATTCTCATGCCAATTTTCGGAATTGCTACCAATTAAATAATTATAGTAATGGGTATTGGGATTTTTATTATACGCATTTGATGTGCCGATACTAGCCCCCTTTAGTACCATATCGGTCCTGGAAAATTTTATTGTTGTTGAAGAATCAGGATAGTCTTCACGGATTGCATTTTTTGAAATACGCTCGCGGAAAATATACGTAAGCCCATGATTAGTTACGTAACAATTAAAATCAGGAGTTTCAAAATAGTATAAAACTGTTGTGTTTGATTCTGTAGATGGAATTTGACCCTTGTTTTCAATGAAGCCAAGTGTTCCATACGCAGCTGGCATAGCAGCGAACAACAATGCAACGAAAAATATTTTTCTAAAATATATATTCAAGACGGAGATGAGCTGTAATTAAATATAGCAATAAATTTTGTGAGTCTCTACACAGACAAATTATGTGCGTATTGCTAACGGACCAAAGAGATATTTCCCTTTTGATAAACTTCAGAGCCGTCAACTGTACATTGACCTAAGAGTACATATGTGAAAACCCCGCTATTACATAGGACATTTCTCCGCTTTCCATCCCAAGCAATAGTGATATCATATGTTTCAAAAACTTTTTCTCCCCAGCGATTGTATATTGTGAGTGAACCGCTTTTAATTGCCCCACCTCCAAATATCATCAGTACATCATTTTGTCCATCTTCATTTGGGGAAAATGCATTGGGAATTTTATTTCCTCACAATTCACCTGGGGGTCTTCTATATCTACAAGAACAGAATCCATGCTTGTACATCCATTCTCATCGGTAATAGTAACATAATATGTTGTAGTAGAGACAGGGGTAGCTGTTGGACTGCAACAATTAATACAGCTCAGCCCTGAAGATGGAGACCATAAACAATTACTTCCTCCTGCCGAAGTAAGCACAACAGAATTTCCTTTAATTATAGTTGTATCATTTCCGGCAGCTACAACAGAAGGTTGATTCACGGTAATAAATACAGATGTGGTGTCAACACAATTTGCATTTGAGACTGTAACAGAAAATAAAGAAGAAATTGCCGGAGACTGATTAATAGCAGGAGTCGCAGCACCTGTATTCCAT
Source organism: uncultured Bacteroidia bacterium (assembly GCA_964593555.1). Taxonomy (GTDB): domain Bacteria; phylum Bacteroidota; class Bacteroidia; order JAFLBG01; family JAFLBG01; genus CAZQIC01. The sequence goes on from CAZQIC010000016.1 coordinate 23,112, forward strand.
GAATATGAGTTTCCTCCTGAAGCAGTTAGTAAAACATTTTCTCCGGCACAAATGGTATCATCGTCGCTCACTTGCGCAATAGGATTCGCATTCACAGTCACACTTATCACTGCGTCAACTGAACAGCCTTGCTGATTGCTTCCGGTAACTGTATACCCTGTAACACCTGCTCCTGGATGTTGAATTATTAACGGAGAAGATGAGCCAAAATTCCAGGAATATGAATTAGCTCCCGAAGCAGTTAACATTATACTGTCTCCGGTACAAATAGAATTATTTCCTGTAATAGTAACGACGGACAAATTCATTACATCAACAAAAAAGGTGGTTGTATCTGTACAAACTCCGTTAGATACAACAACCGTATAGGTTGTAGGAGTTGTCGGAGAAACATTATTCACAGCGCTTGCAGGACCGGCATTCCATGAATAGGAGCTTCCGCCTGATGCGATGAGTACGGTATTGTTACCGCTGCAAATTGTATCACCCCCTGTTATAGTGGCCGTTGGGACAGTATCAATATTAACAACAGAAAGAAATGTGTCGGGAATACATTTGAAATTACTCGATGTAATTAAACTCACCGTGTATGTTCCCGGAGAATAAACGTGTGTTGGGTGAAATAAATTTGCAGGGCCATTATCAGTAACATAATATTTCTCAATTACGCTTCCATCGCCAAAGGTCCATTGATATGTTAGACTGTCTGCAACGCGAGGAAAAGAGCATGGCGGGGGAGTGGGAGGCAAAATACTATCAGACAGATTGGTAAACATCACAGTAAAGTTACCACAAGCGGGAGTCGTATTTGTAAACATTGAAATAGAGCTATCGATGGGAGGAAGTGAAATAATATTCTGTAATCCATCTTTTGCTTTCGCACTTCCAGGTAAATTAAGTACAACATCTATATAATTACATGCAGTGCCCAAGCTATTAGGATTATTGATTCTGCCTATATATGAAGCGCTTCTTCTACTTACATAAATTTTATCATCAATTCCCATATACATACTTACGAATGAATTGCTCGTGCCGGGATATTTAACAATTGTTTTTTTTGATTTCCAAAAATCTGCTGCCAGCATATCGTATTGAACCAGCGAATCAAAGTAGCCTATGTAAAGACGACTATTGTCCTTCGAAAAGCAAACGCCATGTCCGAATTGTTTGTCATCTCCAGTTTGATTACTTAATATTCCCGTGTTCATATCAAAATCCATCATGAGCAATGAAGGATATGTGGCAGAACCCGGTGATGGTGGGGCTTGACCAATTGGATATGTGATAATATATTTTTTCCCATCGGAAGATATTCGCGAAGCGCCTCCAAAGCCTATCCTGTATGGAGACGTACTAAAAACCGGATTTTGAATTCCCTGATCTGTGATTAAGTAAGACCTGAATTCATTATGACAAGATGGGATAACAACCCAATATTCTCCATTTTGTATGCATGTTGGTCGAAGTCTTTCGACTCCCGTTATTGACTCGTAAGGAATACCAACTTGTGACTGCGCACTGAAACAGGAATCCATGGCTCTTGTATAAAGCGGAATATTTTTTTGGATAACCTGTCCGAGTCCACCATTCAATGACATATCTACAACTGAATAATAATATCCCTGTAATGTTCCAGTACAACCATTTACAGTAAACAAATAATATTTACTTCTATCGCCCGGAAAAGGAACAATTAATGACGATTGTACTGCCGACCAATCCCCTTTTAGATTGTTTCCCTGCGACATTACTGCATGTGTCTTATCGTAAATATTAACTCCCTCAGTATAAAAAAGTAATGTTCCGGATTTTGAATCGCTCATGCAAGCCACCCCTTCATTAGCGATGAGACCTCCGGTAGCTGATGTTGTAACCCCTGCATTGCCAAAGTGTATTCCTGCGGGAGGAGTTGCGGGACCGGGAAAAATCGGTCCGCCTCCAATATACCAGTTTGCATTGGAGCGTGAAGTATCAACAATGTCAGGACCACAAACAGTTATTGTTTTTTTTATACTCCACGAACATGCGTTGTCTGTTCCTTTTAATGTTACAATGTATTGTCCTGGTTTTGGATAATCATACACAACATTTTGCCCGAACGCCATATCTGTATTTCCCAAATCCCACGTCCACGAACTGGCTGTACCAATAGCATTAAATGTTATTTTGTTACAAGGGCAGCCTATGCTCATAGTAAAATCGTCGGCCAATAATGTATCAGCAGTTACTGTAATTGTATCAGTAAAATCATCGGAACAATTTGAATTATAAACCAACAGCTTAACGATATATGTGCCTGGCAAAGCATATGCCTTCAAAGGATTTGCGGTATTACTCATACCGCCATCACCGAAAGTCCAGAAATAACTTACAGTTCCTGTAAATATTGATTGATCTGTAAACTGTACACTATTGCCTGAGCAAACGGTATCGTTCAACGAATGTGTAAACAACGCTATTGGAATTTCTATAACTGTTATTGTTGTTTGAAAAGTATCTGTTACCCCGGGATCATATGCAATGAGTGTAAATACATACACACCCGCAGTTGAATAACTATGAGAAACCTGCGTTGGGTTTAGCGTATAGCTTTCTACAGGAGTTCCATCTCCCCAATTAACAGTAAGACTATCTGCAAAAACACTTTGATGCACTCTAAGATTTATACTCTCATTTTCACATAAAACAAACGGAGGAGAATTAGAGATTGCTGCTGTCGGAACAGCATAAATTCCTGCCGAAAAAACCAGCAACAATAAAACACAAAAAAATTTAGAATAATATGAAAACATTACACAAAGAAGTCAAGGACTCCAACTATTAATTTAAGCTAAATATTCATTTCCTTAAATACTATTTCGTTTTATTACTTGAATTTGATCTGCTATCAAATAATCACAATTGCGCAAATATGGTATATTTATACTAATTATTACTTGAATTTGATGGTATCATCAGAACAACTTTTTAGGCTCATAAAATCACTTTCAAAAACCGAAAAGGGCTATTTTAAAAAGTTCTCTTCGTTGCATATCATGGGCGAAAAAAACAACTATGTAAAGTTATTTGATGCAATTGATCAGATGAGGGAGTACGATGAAGAAAAAGTAAAAGAAAAATTATCCGGCGAAAGGTTTATTAAACGGTTGTCATCCGAAAAAGTCTATTTGAACAACCTCATTTTAAAAAGTATGACCGCCTTTCATTCATCACGATCAATGGATGCGCAACTGCATGATCGAATACGACAAATTGGTTTTCTATTTAGCAAAGGCTTGCATGAACATGGGAATAAACTATTAACAAAAACTATTTTACTTGCAAAAAAATATGACAAACCGCTCGTGTTACTCGAGCTGGCAACAAAACAAATTGACTATATGCGCTCCGGGAACGGTGTTGAGCTTTTTGAAGCCAATAAAAAAATTCGCGGCCAGCAAGCACAAATTCTCGACAACTACAAAGAATTGATCCAATACAATTTTATTGCTTCTGAGTTATTTATACATACTGAAAAAGTGGGGCTCAATGCCCGAGATAAAAACGACTTGGAGATTTTTATAAAAAAATTTAATTCTTTACTAAAAAACAACAAACTACATTCTGAGTCTTTCCATACAATGCGCTTATCACTGTTTTGCAAATTTATTTTATACGCCCTGCAGGATAACGAAACCGATGCTTACAACAGTATAAAAGAGCTCGTTAGGCATATAGAATCGCATACGCATTTAATTGATGAAGATCCGCGGATATATTCTACAGCACTTAATAACCTGGCGATCTGTGAGTCTGCATTAAAAAAGTACAAGCAGGCAGACATAACATTACACAAAATGCACTTTTTCGCTTCTCAATATTCTCCATTAAAGAACCAGGTGCTGTCATCGGCTTATAACATAGAGTTAAGCATGTGTTTGGAAGCGCGACTCTATGAACGCGGATATAAACTAATGAACAGGATGCAGTCGGAATTAGTTAAACACAATTTTTTTCCTCCAAATAAACATTTAGAATTAAATATGTATTTCTTTTTTGCCTCGCTGAATATTGTTTATGGAAAATACAAAGCGGCAGCACATTTTTTGAACATTGTAATAGGTGGTGAAAATGAAAACCTTAGAAGTGATATACAAAGTTCAGCAAGAATATTGCGCCTGATCGTTTATTTTGAATTACGAGACGAATTATATTTAGAGTATTTATTAAGGGCCACCTACAAGTACTTACTAAAAAAAGGATCACTGTATGAATTCGAAAAAGAAATTTTAGAATTTATTAAACGGCGCGGAAAGCAAAATGCGTTGCCTCTGGAAAAAGAATTTAAATTACTCCGCAATAAGCTGCTGATCATATTAAAGGATCCTCACGAAAGAAAAGCGATGATCTATTTTAACTTTCCTCTTTGGTTAGAAAGTAAAATCAAGGGTACAACAATTTTAGATCTTGTAAAGAATAAAAAATAGTTTTGGTAAATTAAAAAAAGGCGCTGAAATGTTCAGCGCCTTTTGAAATTGTTAAAGGACTAAAAGAGATGTTGAAGAATTAAAGAGATATCCCTGGATAAGATTTGATCATACCTTTTATCCATTTCGCTTCTTGATTTTTTCAACAGTTATTATGTAAGCTGTTGAAGGAATAATCACTAACATGCTTTAAATCATAAGAAAAGGAAGGAAGAGTTATATACCCTTCCTATGGAATACCTTTTTAAAAAATAATTTTAAATTTTAAGCGGTTAATATTAACCATTATTGCCACACTGTACCGTGCAGCCGAGTCTTGTGTGTGCGTTGCAGGCCATTCTTGTGCAGCCTTGCAAGTTGGTACAATGTATTTGTGTTTTTTTAACATCATTATCATTAGGAGCTCTATCTGGCACAAGCCTGGTTCCAGCATCACGACACATATCGAGTGATACCGCAAGCGCACTTATTACGAGAAGACTCACAACCGGATCTGTTCCTCCCACTATTGTCTCAGCTTCACTTTGCTTTAGCGAGGTTTCAAAGCTGCTAACGCTAAACTCCGTTAACTTTAATTTTCTTTTCATTCTTTATACCTATTTTATCAATGCCTACTCTAATTAGGTTTTCGGCTTTCCCGCTTAGTAAGGAAGGGCAACAAACCTTTCCTTGAAATATCTTCTAAAAAAAATTTTAATTGTGGGCGTTAATTAAGCACCATGGGCACACCCCATTCTTGTGCAGCCTGGCAAGTTGGTACAATGTATTTGTGTTTTAATATCATTATCAGTATCATTAGGAGCTCTATCTGGTACAAGTTTGGTTCCAATTTCTGGACACCTCGCTAGTGAGAATATACCCGCACTCACTACTAGAAGAGACACGCAAAGAGCTGCTGAATCTCCCCCCCCTATTGTCTCCGCTTCACTTTTCGTTAGAGACGTTTCAAAACTACTAATGCTAAAATCCGTTAATTTTAATTTTTTTTTCATTTTTTATATTTATTTTATCAATGCCTACTCTAATTAGGTTTTCGGCTTTCCCTTTTTATACAGTATTTGTAACTGAAGGTTTAATTATTTATTCTATTTTTCGTTGGCATCAAAGCACCCCTGAGTACAAACTACAGGGGTAAACACCATCGAGTTTTGACGATTAGAACCACACTTATCGTAATTTAAGGTGGGTATTACTGGCGTTATACAAGTTAAGGTTACTACAAAACCTGTAGGAGTGTACTGTGAGCCTGTCATAATTCCTCCTTTTATTGTTGATAGTTCATTCGCTGTAGCGGTGATAAAACTTTCAACGGATAATGCTTTCAAGTTTAGTTTTTCCGTTTTCATATTTAGTTTTTTTCTGAAATCAAAACTAATACAGACAAGGTCTTGCTTCCACTCTCTTTTATTTAAATATTAACAGTCTAGATTAGCGATTATACCTTTCTATATAGGATAGATATCTATTATATATTAACTGTTAAGCGTAATAATTGGAGGGTATTAAATTGGCTATGCCTTAATTTGTTTCTGGACCCAATAATAATATCTATTGCCAGCGCTACGATTTTACTTTCACTCTCAACTGCACCTTCTGTAATTGTTCAGTCCGTGCGAAATGGTGCAACTACTTGCTCTAATCATCGCGTTCCAATAGCCAATTCAAATGTTAGAGGGTGCCAAGATTGGTAAGCAAATGCTTAGATGTGAGAGTACTAAATTTCCGTTACACAAATCGCATTTTCGGAATCATCTTAGAGACACGTGTTTTTTCTAGGACTTAAAATCAACGTTGGTGTCGCGGTTATGTGCAATGCATTTAGGGGGCGTTGGTTTTAGCTCCAATGTTATACCCTTGCAGAGCATATATTACAATTATGATCACGTGTACATGCAGATGTAAAAGGCTGGGGTTTTAGCAGAGTTGTATATCTACTCATTGTACCTGTGCCACCAATAATAGTTTCTTTTTCTATTATATTTTCAGATTAAGTGTTAAGCTGTGGTTTTAGAAAGTATTTTAAGTGTTTTTTTCAATCCTTCTGTAACCCTTCGAGAAAACCCCGTTGTATAAATAGTATCTTTAATGGCAGTATAAAATGAGAAAATTAATCTTTCTTCTGTTTTTTGCGCAAAACGATATTGCGGCACAGTTAGTAGTAAATGATACATACACTCCACAGCAATTGGTTCAAAATTTTCTAGCTGGCTCGGGAGTCACTATAAGTAACATCACATATAATGGCATCGATTCTGCAATAGGTTTTTTTAACGGAACAAGTACAAATTTGGGGTTAGACAGCGGCATAATAATGGCATCCGGCAATATTAAAAATGCTATTGGGCCTAATCAGACTGATGATAGAAGCAGCGAATTTAATTTACCAGGTGATACGGATCTTAATTTAATAGCAGGCCAGCCAACTTTTGATGCCGCCATCCTGGAATTCGATTTTATTTCAGATTTTGCTTCTGTTGAATTTAATTATGTTTTTGCGTCGGAAGAATTTCTCGAATTTGTGAACGCCGGAGTCAATGACGCATTTGGTTTTTTTATTTCTGGGCCATACATCAATGGCCCTTATTCTAATTCGTCCGAAAATCTCGCGATCATTCCTGGAAACAATTCAATCGTTTCAATCGATAATATTAATTTGTCTTCAAACGCTGAATATTATACGGACAACCCTTCGGGCACTACTATTGAGTACGACGGATTCACAAAAAAGCTGACTGCCACTGCGGACGTAATGTGCGGCGTTACTTATCATATTAAAATAGCAATCGCAGACGCCGGGGATTATATTTATGATTCCGGTGTCTTTCTACAAGCAGGGAGCCTTCACAGTAGTGATGTTATAAAGAGAATTGATGTCTGTAATATTTTTACTCCCAATGGCGATAATAAAAATGACATATTTAAATTAAGGGGGCTTGGGTTTTGCAATACAACATATACAATGGAAATATTTAACCGCTGGGGACAAAAAGTATATAGCGGCACTTATCCCGGCGATAATTTTTGGGATGGCAATACTTTATCAGGCGAAAAAGCAGATGAAGGAGTTTATTATTACGTTCTTACAAGCTCGCCTTCGAATAGTTCATCTAAAGGCTTTGTAACTCTCATAAGATAATCCGGAATAGGCAACAAGATTAACCTGAGCCTTTCTATTCTACATCAACCGCTTTATCAAACTCGCCTTCCCATTTAGCAATTACAACTGTTGCGAGACAATTGCCAATTACATTTACAGCGGTGCGCGCCATATCCATAAGCTCATCAATACCTAAAATTATAAACACCGGCCAAACCGGTAAGCCGAACGAAGTAACAGTGCCTAGTAAAATAACCAACGATGCTCTTGGCACTCCGGCAACACCCTTGCTGGTTAGCATGAGCGTAAATACAATTAATAATTGCTGTCCAATATCCAAATGAATTCCTGCCGCCTGCGCAACAAATATGGATGCGAGGGAGAGATATAAAGTAGTCCCGTCTAAATTAAAGCTATAGCCGGTAGGCATTACAAATGCAACGATTTTGCGGGGAACTCCAAATTTTTCCATAGCTAACATCGCTTTTGGTAAAGCGGCTTCCGAACTTGTAGTGGCAAAGGCGATAGATACGGGCTCTGCAATTGCCCGGATAAATTTTTTGATGGGCAATTTTATTATGAGGGCAATCGGAAATAATACCACCAATAAGAATAAAATCAATGCAACATATAATGTTGCCAGCAAATAAAAAAGATTAACCAATATACCAATGCCCATATGGCCCACAGTATAAGCTATTGCTGCGCCCACACCTACCGGGGCAAAATACATAATGATGTTGGTAAATTTGAACATTGTTTCGGAAAGACTCTCCGCAAAATTGAGCATTGGCCTTTTCTTCTCCTCGCTTAACATTGCCAGGCCAATACCAAATAAAATGCTGAACACAACAATTTGCAGCACCTGTCCTTCTACAACAGATTTGGCAATATTCTCAGGAAAAATATGAAGCACTATATCCTTCCAGCCTTGTTCAGCTACCTGGGGAATTTCTCCCGCTGTAACATTAGTACTATCTATTCCCGCTCCTGCCTGACTGAAATTAATCGCGAGGAGTCCGATGAATAGTGCGATCGTTGTCACAACTTCAAAATATAAAATTGATTTCCAGCCCATCCGGCCAACCTGTTTAAGATTGGAATGCCCTGCGATACCAACCACTAATGTTCCAAAAAGCAGGGGAGCTATAATGGTTTTTATCATCTTCAAAAATATTTTACTCAACACCTGGAGATTCAACGCAAATGCAGGCGCATCATGCCCAACCTCTATACCGATTAGCATACTAATAAGTATCCAGGTTGTAAGAGTTTTTTTATAAACTCCGTAACCTATAACCCCGCAAAGAGAAGCCCATCGTGATACAAGTAAAATCACCGGGTCAATAGTGAGTGAAAAAAAACGAACAGATAAATGAAGTACCGCCGTTACGATAAATATTCCTAAAAGAAAAATTAGCTGATTTCTTTTTGACATAAGATCATAAATATAAAAACTTTAAGGCGCATTCGGTCTTTTATATTTTAACTTCTTCAATTACCCTTTAATCTATTTTTATACTTCTCCCGAACCACGAATGAAAAAGAGTTATTCAGCATTTTACTCTCGAGCCAGGAAATAATATCAAAATAATTAAGCACTTGTTTCTCAAACGGATCCTGCATTACCTTATTCAACTCTTTTAACAATTGTTTAAAGGCGGGAATAATTTCTTTTTTACTTATGCCGCCTGTAAGATTTTTTCTAAAGAATTGCAGAAAAATATTTTCAGTTTTGTAAAGTTTCTTTCGCTTGAATAAATACCTGTAAGCCGAACGCCAATAATATCCTAAGCCATCGTAATTTTTCAATTCATACTGTATGATCAGATTAAATATTAGCGCAAAGGCATATGTATCCTGTGATATAGGAGATGACTTTATTGCAGGATCATTAATTATTTTATTCACCCATATTTTTGCATGCTTGTAATTTTCCATACCAATACACGTGTATGCGAGATTATAATAAATGGTAAGCTCCGCCTGCCTCACCATTTTTCCTTCGTATTGAATAAGCTTTTCTTCAATCTCCGGCATAAATGTTTTTGAATCTTTAAAATTCCCCAATCCAATGTTCGCTGCTAAATGATGGTTGTACTGAACTTCAAAAAAACGAATCGCCATACTTTCCGGTTTTAATTTAACTATGGCGGGCACCAGCTTTTGCAAAAGATTTAAGGCATCACGGTGTTCTTCAAACTCGTCTTGTATTAAACAGATATTTAAATAATTGTTATATGTGGAGATGCATAAGAATGTTTCGCGTATGGCAAGTTCCGGATCGCGATCTATTTCCTCCAGGATTTTTTTAAACGACTCCTTACTCTTAATAAAATCACTTTTAATTTCATGATACCTGGCCCAGGTGTTGTGATACATTATTTTTGCACCACTTGAAATAGCCAATCTTTCATTTTGCAAAAGCGGATCATTTATGATCTTTTTCATTTTGCTCAATGTTTCCTCGTTTCTCAAATACCGCTCCTGAATTGTAAATGTTGACATTTCAAAAGATAGTTTTTCATAACAATGTTCATTGTGCAGTTTTTCTATTATATGCGTTTCCTTTTCAAAAGAATCGGCAACGCTAAATTCACTTCGGCGGTTGTAGCTATAAATATTTTTCTCCCAGTGCAATATTTCCAGCAGACTAGTGAACTTTTCACTCTTTGTAGCTATTGATTTTGCTTTTTCTATCACCTTCAGGCACTGATTATAAAGTGCCTTCTTGTGCAGCAACTGGATATTGGTCAGCAACTCCGATAGCTGATTATCTATCGACTCACTCGTATGGTAATTTCTCAACGCTTTTAAAATAAGCTGGTGCAAATATTTTTTTTCTGAAGAAAGCCATTTCACTTTTTTTACTTTGGATAAGGCATCCTTCAATTTGTCCTCATCATATTCCTTCTGGCTATCAACCAGGTTAAACAAATACAAGTAATTGTTTTCCTTACCTGTGCTGTATATAGACACAAATTTTTTAAAGTATCCTTTTTCGGATTTATTAAGCGATTTTATCAGTTCAAAAAGTGCATCAACCTGCTTCATCGACTTTCCAATAATATATATTAAATATACAATTTTTGATTTAAAAATGCATATTTTCTATTATTCGACTTATCAATTAATCATAAAGTAGGCTGGGATGCAAAGGCCTGAATTTTTAAATTGAAGAATAAATTTAAAGCATCTGAAACAAATGCGCTTTTCCAGATCGATATTATTTCTACTGCTCTTTTCACCTGTTTTATCTTCACAAGAAAAAAACAATTTGCCAACAAGTCCTTTAAGAGGAAATGGAATTATGTTTGCCCAAAATATGGGACAGGTTGTAGACATGGAACAAAACCTGAGACCAGATGTTTTGTTTAAAGGCAATATAGATGGCGCAGATATTTATTTAAGAAAAACAGGGATAAGCTATGTGTTAAATAATATCGGCGCTGTAACAGATCTTATTAGCAAAGAAGCGGAAGACGCCTGGAAATCCGGGAAGACGAGTGATCCCGAAACACATTACCTGAAACTGCATCGCGTTGATCTCGATTTTGAAAACTGCAACCTCAATACACAAATTATAACCTCACAACAAGTAGAAGGACACAAAAATTTTTATTATGCGCATTGTCCCGACGGAATTACCAATGTAAATACCTATAATGAAGTAATCGTAAAAAACATTTACAAGAACATTGATGTAAAATATTATGGAGGCAAACAACAAGGATTAAAATATGACATTGTTGTAAACCCAGGAGCTGATCCAAATGATATTAAAATAAAATATAGCGGGGCAGATGGAATTGAAATTAATAATGGAAAATTAAAAATTCACTGGGCAACATAGTTGAGAGTATTCCCAGAGTTTATCAAAATATCAGTGGAAAAATTGTAGATGTAGAAGCGGAATATGTTTTGAACGGAACAACGTTGAACTTTAAACTTTCTAACTATCAAACTAATTTCCCTCTCATTATTGATCCCTGGGTTTCTTACTTCGGCGGAAGCGGAAGAGATGTGGGAAGATCTGTAACGACAGATCCTTTAGGAAACGTAATATTCACCGGCTATTCATTATCGGCAGATCTTCCCGTTTCAACAGGAGCGTTTCAAACCACTTTCGGAGGATTTGGTAATGCATTTTGGGGAACTGGCGATGCGTTTGTAACAAAGATGGATGTGCAGGGAAATTTATTGTGGAGTACTTATTACGGTGGAACATCGGATGACTACGGCGGATACGGAATCGCCACGGATGCGGCAGGCAATGTTATAGTAACAGGAAATACCATTTCATCTAATTTTCCGACGGGAGCATCGGGCTCAAACACGGTACATCAAAATACATATGGTGGTTGCAGTTCCTGTTTTTCTAATGGTGATGCATTTGTTTTAAAACTGGATGTAAGCGGACAGCGAATGTTCGCTACATATTATGGGGGGGCCAATGCAGACAAGGGGTTGGATGTTACTACAGACGGAAATAATATTTACCTGTATGGCTGCACAAACTCTCCAAACAATATTTCTTCAACAGGAACTTTTCAACCATCATTAAAAGGATCGAATGATGTTTTTATCACGAAGTTTTCTGCAACAGGGGCTCGGGCCTGGGCGACATATGTAGGCGGAAGTTTTGATGACAATTATGGAGGAGGAGGAGGAATAGAATACAATCCGGTTTCAGGTAATATTTATTTCTCCGGGACAACAACATCAATGGACTTTCCGACACTAGCAGGTTTTCAAATGACAAAAAAAGTTGGCTTTGATAATTTTCTCTGCAGTTTTAGTCCTGCCGGTACACAATTGTGGAGCACACATTATGGAGGAACCCTAAGCAGCGCCTACCAGGGGAATTCGGATATTGCCATTGATAGGCTAGGGGATATAATTTTAGTTGGCACCACTGCTTCTACATCAGGACTTGTCACCGCGGGCGCGTATCAAACAACTTATGGCGGAGGCTTTTATGATCTATTTGTTTCCAAGTTCGGAAGCGGAGGAAATAGAAAGTGGACAACCTACCTTGGGGGAAATAGTGGTGAATACGGTGCAAGTGTTGCCACGGACGATAACAACAACATTTATGTTTATGCTGAGTTTGAAGACGGAGATGCTATGGGATACCCTATTAGTTCCTGTGCATATCAACCAACCTTCGGAGGGATGGAAGATCAGTTTATAGCGAAGTACGATGTAAATGGTGTTCAAAAATGTATCACTTACATTGGTGGTACGAGTGAAGATGAATTAGAAAATACTGATGGGTCGTTAGGCGGAGCGGGAGGGATCACAACCTATGGGAACAATTTATATATCACAGGAGTAACACAAGGCGGATATCCGACAACGGCCAATGCATTCCAATCTGTTAAAAATGGAACGGCTGGCACTGAAGCGTATATTGATCAGTTGTGTGTCAACCTGTGCGAAGCACAAAACCTGGGATTAGATTTTTCAGGCCCAACAACAGTTTGTATTAATAATCTAACGAGCTTTTCGTCAGTGGTAAATAATTCCTGCGACACCATCGGATATCAATATGAGTGGACATTCCCCGGGGGAACCCCATCAACCTCTACCGCAAAAAATCCCAATGTTTTTTATACCAATGCCGGAAGCTATGATGTAAAATTAGTTTTGACTACTCTTTGCAAAAAAGATTCAATAACAAAAACAAATTACATCTCTGTAAATTCCCCAACAGTAACTATTACAGGGAACAATGTAATTTGTAAAGGCGCCGCCACAACATTAACGGCGAATGGCGCTGCTTCTTATTTGTGGAGCAATGGGCCAACCACTGCTAGTATAAATATCAATCCTTCCACTACTACTTCCTATTTCGTAGTTGGTGTAGATGCAAATGGTTGTACAAATATGCTTACTACCACTGTAACAGTCGCCTCTCCTCCAAGTATAACTATCAACGGGCCCACAACAGTTTGTAATGGAAACACAGTAGCGTTAACAGCAGCAGGGGCAAACACTTATTTATGGAGCACTACGAATACAACGACCTCCATTTCTGTTTCACCAGTTATGATAACAACGTATTCCGTGATCGGAACCGATGCAAATGGCTGTACCGGCGCGGCGTCATCTTTTGTAACTGTTAATACTCTTCCGCTTGTCGCTGTTAATTCACCTTCTTCTGTTTGTAGTGGGAATAATATTTCGCTCACTGCTTCCGGAGCAAATAATTATTTATGGAACACATCAAATACTTCTGCTTCAATAACTGTATCGCCAACTACAATGACATCTTATTCTGTAACCGGAACTGATGCAAATGGATGCACAGGAACTGCAGCAACGACAATTTTGGTCAACCCTCTGCCTGTTGTTAACATCAATGGGGCTTCTACCATTTGTGGCGGAGTCGCTGTAACACTCACTGCGACAGGCGGAAATAATTATTTATGGAGCACAACTAATACCTCTCCTTCAATTACAGTATTGCCAACTTCAACAACAATTTATTCTGTAATAAGCACAGATGCCAATGGCTGTACAGGCATTGCATCAACAACAGTAACAGTAAGCACTGCACCGGTAATAAATATTTCAGGCTCCGCATCCATTTGTGAAGGATCTTCCGTGACCCTTAATGCTACCGGCGGAAATAATTATTTATGGAACAACGGAAACACAAACACATCAATTTCTGTTTCTCCTATTATAACAACAACCTATTCAGTTGTAGGAACCTCTGCAAGCGGCTGTACCGGCAGCACTACAGTAACAGTAATTGTTAACCGAGCGCCAACAATAAATATCAATGGCCCTGCATCAATTTGTGCAGGGACAAATGCAACACTATCTGCGAGCGGAGCAAATAACTATTTGTGGAATACAACTTCAGTAACAAACCCTCTTCTTGTTTCACCTACAGTAACCACAAACTACAGCGTAACGGGTACAAGCATTAACGGGTGTACAAACACCGCTGTATATACTTTAAGTGTCAGCGCTGCATCCGCGGTTAATTTTACGGCAAGTGATTCCGCAGGGTGCGGTCCGCTTTGTATTTCTTTTAATGATCTTTCCAATGCGTCAACAGCTAATTGGACATTTGGTGATGGCACAACAGACAGTGGAAATAATGTTAATCATTGTTATACAAATTCCGGATTTTACTCTATTGGGCTAATCGTCACCGATAACAATGGGTGCACAGCAACACTTACAAAAAATAATTATATAACAGTTTATTCCACACCTTCTGCCGATTTTTCTATGAATCCCCAACCTGCCACACCATCGATTGCTGTTGCATTTACAGATCTGTCTGTAAATGCAACCATGTGGCAATGGAGTTTTGGAGACGCCTTGAACGGTAATAGCACATTACAAAATCCGGGTTATACTTATGCTGACAGCGGAAATTATTCTGTACGCCTTGTTGTTACCAACGAATATGGCTGCAGTGATACGGCAAATAAATTATTAATTGTTCACCCTGAGTTTTCACTTTACATTCCTAACACATTTACACCCAATGGAGATGGGCTAAACGATTTCTTCAATATAGAAGCGATGGGAATTTCTGCCGAACATTTTAATTTATTTCTTTTCGACAGGTGGGGAAATCAAATCTGGAAATCGAATTCACAGAAAGAAAAATGGGATGGCAAAGCCAATGGAGGAAGCGAAATCGCTCAGGAAGATACTTATGTTTGGATACTGACATGCGAAGATGTAAACGGGACCAAACACCGCTATGCAGGCCACGTGAACATCGTAAAGTAATCAGCTGAAAAATTCTAAGTCAATAATTGTTGTTTTAAAATATTGCTAGCGGCATAAAATAAATTTATCCCAATATGAAATTGCCCAAAAGGATATTAAGCATTAAGTGTAAAAACAAATAGGGTAGGGCGAAGAAAAATTTACTTTCGAGATGAGTATAGTGTTAGAAATGAGATTGTCAAAGTAGAATTTGCAACCTTTAATTAAGGTTCTTTGCCAAATAAATCCCTGCATGAGCTGTATGATTAATTTTCCACTGGCCATCTATTGTTCTTTGCAGGAACCTTAAATAAAGGCGCAGGCGCTGTTGTTTCTTTTTTCGTTTACTCCCTCACAAAAAAATTCAAGATACATTATGTAAGACTTCTCTCTAATCTATTGTCACTTGTTCCGAAAAAATATGAGTTGTTTCTTTCTTTTTTTCACCTATTATATTGGCAACAAATACAGATTGGTTTTTTTCATTTGATCGTATGGAAAAAACCCCTTTGAAGGATCGGGAAAAACATCAACAATCTTTTTTTTTGCAACATGTGTTATACCATAGGGTTGCCTATTGTACAAATTAATGTGCTCGTATGAGAACTTTAGCACATTGAGTCGCAAGGGCTCGTTTTGCCAGTTGCGTTACACCTTATCCTTGTAGCTCCCGTGCAATCAGTATTTCTATTACTATTTACAATTGTTATCGAAATTTTATTTAATGAAATAGTAACTTCCGTCGTTTCAATTGGTAAACAAATATGCTTTATCTGTGACAAGGCACATGTAATTGCATTGTCAGTGATCCCGGGAACCATAGCAGCGCCATTTAAAGTGTTTTTTTCTTTTCCAGAAAGATTTGTTATAAAACTATTTACTTTTAATTCTTCGATTCTTAATTTTTCGTTTTTCATTTAATCCTATTTTTAATCTTTTCTCGAAATTGATATTGAATTCCTCCATTTACTTAAGCACATACATTTCTTGGACCTGAGCAATGGCCCCCGTCTTCTGTATGGCAACCAGCTGAAGGGTTAGCTGGAGGAGCGAAGCATATTTTTACACTACCACAATTTTTGAGTGCGCTGTCCCAAGCTATGCTCAAAGAAATTACGCTTACCGCAGATAGACATATCTCTGGTTGTCCAAGAGAAATAGCACAACATTTTACAATAAAAGTACCCGCCGTCAAACAGTCAGTACTAAAGGCCATTGCGGCGCCTTTAACAGTATCCTTGCTATCATTGTCCAAGGTGGTAACAAAACTTTGTATACTAACTTCTTCTAGTTTTAATTTTTTCTTTTCCATTTTAGCTATTGTTTTTTCTATATAACATCTAATCGTTTGTACATTTTGTTCAAACATGGTCTCATTTAAATACCTGTTCCTTGACATCCTGGAGGCATTGAACAAGCCGAAGAAATCTGAGGACATACATTACTGCATTTAATCGTTAGTTTGTCTTCCGGACATGCATTACAAACAGACCAGCAAGTGATTTTGCTCATATTAGGATTATTAATAGCTGCCCCAACAATAGTAGCTCTCGCGTCCTCATCTAAGAACATTAAAAAACTTTTTACTTTTAAATTATTCAGTTTTAATTTTTTCTTTTTCATCTTTTTACATTTGGCCTACTCTTTATTCACCTTTTCGGCAACCGGTGTTATTTGTAAATGGAATCGCAAATACTTAAACTTGGATTTTGGGGACATTCGGAGGAAATGCAAATACTTAAGCTTTCGATAATACTGCCGGGACACCCGCCTCCGCAATAAGTATTGTTTGCACCGCTTGGACACGCCTGCTTCGGCCCTGTTGGTTGACACTGCTTTGGCGCAAGAATGGACTGACCTTCGCCTGCGATGCCTCCAATAGCTGTCTTTTTAAAATCCTCGCTGAGAGTAGTAATAAAACTATTTACTTGTAAGTTTTTGAGTTTTAATTTTTTCCTTTCCATGATTTGCTTTTTAGCCTACTATTTATTCACTTTTTCGGCAACCGGTGTTTTTTGTTACCATTATTTTAAGCTATGCACTATGACTGGCTCCATGATTAACATCAGTATCATCAATTGTTTCGTGCCACGGCGCGGGCACTGGCTTTGGAACGGCGGGCTGCGGCAATTTAGGTGTCTGATATATTGGCGTCATAATACCTATTGAAGAGGATGTACCTCCAACGATTGTCGCAGATTCTGCATCATCTAACGTATTAATGAAGCTGCTTACTGTCAACTTAACTAACTTAATTTTTTTCATGTTTTAATTCGATTGGAGTGCTGTGGCTATAAAATCTATTTTTTTTACAATTCAAAACTACTCTGTTTGTTATGTAAAAGATTTTTTTTATATTTATAATTAATAAGTCTAACAGCGGCTATATATGAAAACACCTTCTGATAAGTTATTTACATTAATAAGTAGTCTAACCAAATCTGAAAAACGTTATTTTAAGCGTTTTGCCATGATTCACAGCATGAAGGATGGGAATAGTTACCTGCAATTGTTCGATGCGGTGGAAAAACAAAAAACATATAACGAAGAACTCCTTAAGAAAAAGCTAGGGAAAACGCGTCTTGTGAAATACCTTTCTGTTGAAAAGGCGTATTTATACAATCTTATATTAAGGAGCCTGGTATTGTATGGAAGCGGGAACAACGAAGAAGAAGAAATGTTGGATACTTTTGCCAAAGCAAAAATTCTGTATAAAAAAGAAATATATCCAGAAGCTCTTCAGTATATTAATAAGGCAATTGGTATAGCAAAGGGTGGGGATTATTATGCCTTTGCTCTGGGACTTGAAAAATTGAAAAGGAGTATCTTGATTAAGCAAGGCGTGTTTTACGATAAAAAAACGGTCGATATTTTTTTTAAAGAGGTTGCAGAACAAATTTCTTTAGAAAAGAATATTCAAAAATACCAATATGCAAGTGATCTTGCATTTTCACAAATTTCAAGAGGATATCAGGCAAGATCCGATAAGGACATGCAAAAAATCCGGCAGACCGTAAAAACGTTATTAACCACCAAGGAAAGTTCGCCCCTGACTGTAACAGCCAATAGGCTCAAGCATCAAACTGCTGCATCATATTATTATTTTACCAATAACTATAAAAAATATCATCTCGAAGCAGGAAAAGTTGTGGAGTGGGCCGCAAAACAGCCGAACAAAAGTGAAATATATTTTACTTCGCTTGGAAATTACTTTAATTCCTGTATTGCGTCAAAAAATTTCCAGGAACTTTTTCCAACAATAGAAAAGCTGGAAAGTCTTGATACGTCAAGCGGGATAAGCGAACAATACAAAAGGGATGTACTCTTCGATATAAAACTGCTCGCAGCTTTAGAATGTTGTGATTTTGATGCTGCGCTTGATTTTTTAAAAAGAAATGAAGGTGTAATTTTTCAAACACCAACCCCGAAAATAAATACCAATTTGCAAAACAGTGCATTTAATGCTGCCCTGATATATTTTATAACAGGCAAATATTCGTCTGCCTTAAAATGGCTAAACACCTTTTTCTTTACAAAGAATGATAATTTAGCACTGCAACACGAAACATATGCAGAAGCAAATATCCTATACATTTTAATCCATTATGAATTGCAAAATGAAGAGTTATTGAAGGGCCTGATCAAATCGACTTACCGCCAACTATTACAACACGAAAAGCTGCATGGATTTGAGAGAACAATTTTAGATTTTATCAGAATTGAATTATCAAAACCAAGAAAAAGAAAGGAATTGCTTGCTGCATTTTCAATATTAAAAGATCGTTTAATAAAACTAAAATCTGAAAAGTATGAAAGCGCCGCTTTTGAATATTTTGATCTTGTTCCCTGGCTAGAAAGCAAGCTGGAAAATATTCCTCTTGAGAAAATAATGAAGGCACAATACCAAAAATTAAATTTATCTTGAAAAATCTTTCTTGCTCGCAATTTATAAGAACTACTTTGTTGTGATGAAAATAATCTGGGTAACCAGTTTACTATCTTATCAAAGTGAGGAACCCGGGAAAGCTTACGTTCTTACCCTTAAAGTCAGTTAACTTAAGCACATAATAGTATGTTCCGTCAGAAGCTTCTACTCCGCTTTGCATAACTCTACCGTTCCAGTGAACAGTTGAATTATTACTTTCAAAAACTTTTTGGCCCCAACGATTATAAATCACGATCTCGTAGTTAGTATATCCTTTTGCAACAATGAAAAACGTTTCATTTATTCCACTTCCATTAGGAGTAAACACATTTGGAATATGAAGGTCCTGTTCTATTACAAATATTGTTACAGAATATTCTCCTGTGCAACCGTTGGCATCAACATAGTTAACCGTATATACTGTAGTAAGGGTGGGACTGGCAACAGGATTTGCACAAGTATTGCAACTTAGTCCTGTTGATGGAGTCCAAGTATAGAAAGCTGCGCCGGTAATGCTCAATGTAGTATTGTTGCCGGTTAATATAGTATCATTGGAGCTTATATTCACGGGCAACGCAGGTGTATTCGAATTTACAGTTACACTTTTTATTGATCTACAACCATAACCATCAGTAACAGTAAAGCTGTACGTTCCGCCCACCAAATTACTTATGGAGGAATTGGTAGAATTATTACTCCAACGATATGTAAATGGAGAAATTCCGCCGCTTACTACTGCGTAGGCCGATCCTGAACTGTTGCTGCAGGTGTCATGGACAGCAAAGAGGGCTGCATTAATTGCCGGCGGTTGGCTCACAACAACTGTTTTAAGAAAAGTACATCCATTTATATCGCTTACAACAACTGAATACGTTCCCGCAGCAAGCCCTGTTGCTGTAGAGCCTGTTTCGCCAGTGTTCCATAGATAAAAATAAGGTGTAGTTCCTCCATTAGTATTTATGGTAGCAGTGCCACTCGCATTGCAAGTAACTGGAGTAGATGTCAAGGTTGAAGTCAAGGCTCCTGAACCACCTACAGAAACCGTTCCTGTTAGGCTAAAAAAACAGTTTGATGTTAGTGTTACTGAATAATTTCCAACGCAAAGTCCCGTTGCTATTTGGGTGTTTTGAACGGGAAAGGTGTTCCATGTGTAAGCAAATCCGGAAGAGCTCCCTCCGCAGGAAATTGAATTGACAGTTGCAGTTCCGTCACATACACCGCAATAAGCGGGTGTTGAAGTAATTGAAGCAGTTATATTATTTTGAGGCACATTTATTTCGGTTACAAAACCTTTTCCGCAAGCATAAAGTTTTCCACCTCCCCCAAGCTTTACATCATATACAGTGTCCGGAAGGGCAATGGTGTTTATACGCACCAAAGCAGAGTTATAAACTCTGACAGAATCTACAACCCCAATATAAATATTGTCGCACTCATCTGCCGAAATGCCTGCCCAAAAAATCTGTATTCCTCCAAGTGAAGGATGATATATGGGTGTAGCGGGAGATACCTTTATGCTTGTAACTAAAGCCCCGGTATTTTTATTCCATCTTTTTAATGTATCGCTGTTGTAGGTATATAGCCACGCTGGACTTACAGCCATTCCATTAAAACCGTTCGCAGGATAAATGGGAGAGGTAATATTGTTAATATATCTTATGCTTTTTACCTCTGCAAATTTGTGGCCGGTTGTTACAGAAAAATTGATAGGTATGAGGCCAGGGATAGGACATTTCACCATTACATTATCATAATTACTCGGACGAGATTCCGATTTTGAGGTTGCCATATAACAAGAATTACTATTGTTGTCAATCGCAAGCAATATCATATCATGGAAATTTTCTGCATCAGAAAGTACATTGATAGGTGTAAGGGTTGTAAAAGTAGTATCAAGAACAGCGCCCTGACTTGTGCCTTGGTGACCTCCACCAGCAATTACAATTTTTCCAATACATCGGTTATATTCCACTCTCCACATCTCCTGGAAATTAGGATTACCAGGGAGTGTGTCTATTGCCACTCCTGCAGAACTCACCTTAATAACTCTTGAGCCATTTGGTATTCCAATACCTTCAACCAAGTAACTTGAACCGCTTATTTCATCCACAGCAAAGTCTCCATAGTTATCCACTCCTATAAAAAGGCCAAAGTTGGGAATTGCATTATATGTCCACTGTAAAGCTCCAGTATTATTAAACTTCGCAAGTTTAAATGGACTGTATGACCCATATACATATACATTCCCATTCTGGTCATAATTAACATCATAGCTGGCATTGTAACCGGCGAAAGTAGGGTTGCTTATCCAAGGATCAATAATAATGGTTTGTGATCCATTTTTAGAAGAGGGGGATAAGGAAAAAGAAACGCTATTGTTTTTGATAGAAAAAACGGATGGAATAATTTCATGATTGTCTGCATAAAAGGTTTGTGGCGCGTGGTCAATGAATTTTCCCAATGCATTTTGTATTACTATATTTCCTTCTGGATCAAGTATGACGGAAGATGCATTATCATATTTTATTTTAATGATGGATGGATCGGCGCCGGGGTGAAGGATAAGAGAATACTTTATTCCTCCTTTATCTGAAGGGAAAAAATATTCTACATCAATATTGGGATAAAGGTTTTTATAAATAATTTTTTTGAAAGCATTGGCCTTATGGTTTGAAGTAGCCCCGCTATACGTATAATAAAACGAAACCGGGTCCTCGGCAATAACTTCAGCATTAGGATTTGCCCCTTCCCATTTAATAGAAAGATAGTGAGGTGCTTTTTTCATTATTTTTTTTCCTTCTTTTATTTCCCTTTTATGGCTTTTCGGAAATGCTTTTAACAGAGTTTTCTCTTCTTCGTGGCTCACCGGAACTGTTTCATCATGTTGGTAAGTCAATCCACCGGCGGTAAAAAATATGTTAATGCCTCCACTGGACGCGCCATATAGAATTGCTGCTGCCTTTTTTGTGTTTTCGTCCAGAGGAACCTGTTGACAAACAAATTGTCCTTTGTTTTCAATAAACACTTTTTGTTCAAAAGGGTTTTGGGTCCATGATTTCGACCCACCTTGGTCACCCTGGTCTCCTTCGAAAGTCATTGAGACTACCTTTGTTACTAAAAAAATACTAAGCGCTGTTAGAAAAAATTTCATAGGGGAAAAATATTGATTAAAAAGAGCGTTGGGTTTTTTGGTTTGAAAGCTTACATTAAGTTATAGAATTTCTATTGAATGAAGGTCTGCATTTTTTTTGAACACCACTAGAAACATCAATAAAAAAATTTACATTATCAGTATTGTTATCTCGGGTGTGCTTTAGTAAATTATCGCACCAAAGAGACACTTCCCTTCCTCTGTATTTCTTTTCCATCGTACGTAACTGCTATCATGACATACATAAAAGCACCAGAGTTTAGTTTTTGTTCTTCCAATACTCCATCCCACTTTATAGTTGCATCGATTGTTTCAAATACGATATCCCCCCAACGATTAACAATCTTTAGATAAAAAGATTCAAAACAACTTCCATAGACATAAAAATTATCGTTCTGCCCATCGCCATTTGGTGAAAATACATTGGGAATAAAAAGATCGGTACATAACACATCAATAAAAACCGTATCCATATCGTAACAGCCTGATGGATCAGTAACTGTTAAAATATAATTTGTACTGATATTAGGGCTGGCAACAGGATTCGGGCAGGCTGCACAACTCAATCCTGTTGAAGGTGACCACAAATAGCTGCCGTTACCCGAAGCCGACAGCTGTGCTGTTGCTCCTCCGGCTATTGATTGATCAATTCCAGCATTTGCTACTGGTAATGTGTGAACAACAATTGTTTTAGTAATTGTATCTGTTTCGCATCCCTCAGAAACAATTAGAGATGCCTGATAATTACCCGGGCCGCTATACACATGAGTTGCGTTTAAAGTATAAGCAGTATCTGCAGCTCCTGCAAGTGCATCACCAAATATCCATTTATAAGATCTGGCCTGCGCAAAACATCCGGGCAATGCTGTAGATAAATTGGTAAAGCTTGTAGTGTTTCCATAACAAACAGAATCTGCTGAAAAATTTATATTATCAGCCAGCGTGCTACCACAATCCAATACATCACTCTGAATTAAATCGGGCAAACTAAACTGACACATTCTCCCTACCATTAAACCCGGTGCAACCAATACAAAACCGCCTAACACATTAAAGGAATTTTTTTGAAAATTACACGCTGCGCCAAGAGCATTCGGATTATGAATTACATGCAAGGAGTCATTGCCATTAACCGCACAATAAATTTTTCCATCAGGTGCAAGTTGTAGTCCTTCATTAATATTTGCAGTTGCATTTATAGTTACCCTTGATGAAGCTACATTAGCCGCACATAAATTAAATTGCACAAGGTAATTATCACTATAGTGCGAGCCCGCTGCATAAAGTTTAGTTCCGTCGGAAGAAAAAGAAATACCAAACGCCGGAGTTGTAAGCGGTAAATTTATTAGGCTGGAAACAACTCCTGTTTGAGAATTGAAATTGAATAATTCCACTTTATTATTTCCAATTGTGAGGTGCGAAAATGCCAGGTGTTTTCCATCGGGAGAAAATTTTAATTGGCCGTGACCATTAGCTGATGGACCAATTGGAAATGTTACTATGGCCCCGATAGCAGAAATAACCGGGGCACTTATTCCGGCCGCTGTAATTTCGTAGGCATAATATTGATTGGTATTGTATTTGTGTACCATGATCCAATAACCGGTTTCATCGCAATTTTTAACCGCTGTTATATGTTGAAGTATAGAATCTTCGATCATTGTATTCTTCGTTGCAGTAATTACATCACCATAACCTGAGTTCAAGGTCATATCAACTTCACTATAGGTCAGTGGTCCGTTCACGGGATGTATACCATTTACAGCTCCTTGCCATCCATAATAAGGTGTGGTAAAAATATAATATCTGTTGGGGTTCGCCGGATTAGGGATGATCATTGCCGGTTGTGCTGACTGATCTCCCGCCATAAGCCCGGAACCATTTGGCATTTGAAGATGTATTTTATCCCATACCATTTTCCCATTGGTGTAAAACAATAATTCGCCATTGCTATCTGACATACATGCGCTTCCTTCATGAATATTATTTTTTGCTGTCTGTATTGGGCTTGGAGGGATACAATTAAAATCAATTCCCTGTGCTGAACCAAAGAGCCAATTGTGCGTACGCTTTGTATTACAGGATGTGAATGATGGATCTACCTGGAATCCTGGTCCGGGATCCTGCACAATTGGTATTTCTGCATTACCAGCTACTACAACTGCAGAACAGCTTGCATCAAAAAAATTTCCCACAGCAGCTGATGGTACAATATCATATGTAAGCCAGAAATAATTTTTCCCTGATTGCAGGTTTTGATTTCCACCTATTGTAAATGCACCTGCTGCGACAGCAACAGAACCAAATAATGATGTTGTTCGGAATGTATCAGATCCAGCAGTATACCATATGCGCGCTGCGCTTATTTCTGATGGAGTAGTAGTGATTGTTGTATTCAGGTCGAATCGTGTAACAGCTAAAGGATTTTGTGAGTAGTGCGCATCAACCTCTATTCTTAAAATAACGGCATTTGTTTGCGGTGCCTTAAAACATGTAGTAGCAGCAGGCTGCAGGGTAGTGCATGAATCAAATACCATATCAGCCTCTATCAGGTTTATTGTATAATCTTCGATATCACCTGCAGGTTGCGGCCCGCAAGGAGAAAATATCGGATTCCCGATTGGAATAATATCAGTATAATCCGATGCAACCCTCATGCGCGTTAAGCCTGGTGATGCATTACCAGGAATTGTAAAGTTTAACGCAATAGGCGTTCCTACCGGCAGACTTGTCCCTACATTAAAATACTCCGAATTAGAAAAAGTATTGTCGCGATTAAAATCAATCCAGAATGTTGCTCCCTGGTCAACATCTCCAACTGTCATGCTAAATGTATAAGTTGCGCCAATGATGAGAGAAGTAGATAGATGAGTACTGTCCACATACCCTTCTTTGGTTGGACTATTACAATTGATTGTGTTTAATGTTGCATTGGCAATTCCATAATTCCCTGTTTGCGGACCAGTAACTGCAGGAACACAATATTGAGAGAAACAAACGTGAGAACAAAAAATGATCCACACTAAACTAAAAACCCGGGTTAAATTCATCGCAGACATTGGTTAACTAAAAGAGCGTAAAAATACTGCAGTATGGCGGGAAGGTTAACAACAAATACACTATAAATTACATTTCTGATACGGAAAACATTTGCCTAAATGGCCGTTACTCTAAGCAGACAGAGGCCGTATTATTTAACATCTACCTTAATAGGGTAACGTGGCCCTGATATTGGTGTAGCTTCCCATTTATATCTTTAAGCCTGATTTTCCACACATAAACATCTTCCTGTACATTTTGGTGTGAGTCTTTTGCTGTACCATCCCATCCTTGTTTAAAACTGTCCGAGAAAAAAATCAATTCTCCCCAACGATTAAAAATATACCACTCCAATTTTTCTGCTTCCCAACCAAAACCCGAAGGCATAAAAAGGTCGTTGACTCCATCCTGGTTAGGCGTAAAAGTGTTGGGAATAAAAAAGGAATAGTCTGGTTTAATATTGATATAATCTGTTGCTGTAGCATGGCACCCAAATTCATTTGTCACAACGAGGTTTACTTCATATTTCCCAGTATCTGTGTAACTGAATGATGGATGCTGCAATGTAGAAGAAGACGAAGCAACATCGCCAAAGCTCCACTGCCATAATGTTGCACCAATAGATTTATCGTTAAAAAACACTAATGGCTCAATAATGGTTGCCGGATTCGGATTTGACGAAAATGCAGCAATTGGATCGGGATATACAGTTATGTAATTATTTTTTGTGAGTGAATTTACGCAGCCATTATTATCAGTGACCGTTAACGAAACGTGATACGTGCCGGAGATATTATAACAATGTGTTGCAGGCGCTACTACAGATGTTGCAGCATGACCAAAATTCCATTGCATGCTTGATGTATTTGCAGTAGTGTTGGTAAAGGTTACACACAACGGGCCGCAGCCATCAACAACATCTGAGGTAAAATCAACTACAGGCAGATCATTTACAGAAACACTTGCGGTTGTTATTGCATTACAAGCATTTGCATCCGTTACTGTAACAGTGTAAATAGCTGAAACAAGAGGAGAAACTGAAATATTTTGTCCTGCCTGGCCCGAACTCCAATTATAAATGTAGCCTGGAACAGATCCCGATGCCATTGCAGAGAGCGGGGCAGGAGACCCTGAACAAATAACAGTATTGCCAGCAACAACTGTTAATTGTGTTGGCTGTGTTACTACAGACGAAAATGTGGCTATGCAATCATTGGCATCTGTGATCGTAACTGAATAAACTCCGGCATT
Source organism: uncultured Bacteroidia bacterium (assembly GCA_964593555.1). Taxonomy (GTDB): domain Bacteria; phylum Bacteroidota; class Bacteroidia; order JAFLBG01; family JAFLBG01; genus CAZQIC01. The sequence continues at coordinate 49,784 of CAZQIC010000016.1, forward strand.
CAATCCTGTTGATGTCGCAGTTACTGATCCATTTTGCCATTGATAATTATAGGGCGCTATTCCTCCGATAGTAGTAGAAATATTTATCGATCCATTTGCTTCGGAAAAACATCTTACTGAAGAGGCAACTAATGTAGAGTTGAGTTGTGCAGGGTGGCCAATAGTTACAACCGCAGCATCCACACATTGACTAGCATCGGTAATCGTAACAGAGAAACTGCCTGCACATAAACCTGTAGTTGCAGCATCGCTGCTACCATTGTTCCAGCTATAAACATAAGGCCCCAAACCACCAATGGCAATAGCCGTTGCACTACCATCACAGGAATTAAAACATAATGCATCGGAAAAACTTAAAATGTTTGCCACTACGCCATTTATATTAGAAACTATCACAGATGATGTTGCTACGCACTGATTCCCATCGGTAACAGTAACAGAATAAACTCCAGCAGGAATACCTGAATTATTTGCAGTTGCAATACTGTTGTTCCATAAATAACCATATCCAACAACTCCTCCGGTTGCAACCACAGTTGCTGAGCCATCACTCTGATTACAATGTGCGTCAGTAGTTGACATTGATAAAGATATTGCCGTTGGTTCATTCACCATAATAGTATTTGTTCCAATACATCCATTTGCATCAGTAACAGTTACTGTATAATTACCTGCTTGAAGAGAATTAACATTATTGCCAGCCACTGAATTCGACCATAAATAATTATAACCGCCAGCTCCACCGCTTGCAGAAACAGTAGCAGTTCCGGTTGCCCCGAGATTACACAATGCATCTGTTGCAGATAGATTAATTGAAATCGGAGTTGGGTCCACCATAGAAATATTATTACTGATGGTTGTGCAGCCATAATTATCTGTTACTGTGAGATAATATGTTCCCTGCCCTAAAGAGCTAATAGCTGAATTAGTATTTGTGTTGTTCCATGAATAAGTATATGGTACCGTTCCTCCGGCAACCACCGAATTTATACTTCCATTATTTCCTCCGGTACACAATACAGTAGAAGAAGTTATTGCTAATGCGATGAGTAAAGATGGCTGTGTAACGGAAACAGAAGTAGCAGAAGTGCAGCCATAGGTATCGGTAATGGTCACCGAGTATACTACTCCTGCAGATAAATTGGAAATTGAATTTCCGGTTGCTGCATTATTCCAATTGTAAGTAAACGGTGCTGCGCCGCTTATAGAACCAACGGTGGCGCTTCCGTTCGCTAGTCCGAAACAAGTAATATTATTTACGGAGCTAACTACAGCAGTAGGTCCACCAACATTTATATACCCCGGAAGTAGTAAGGAATCTTTTCCGCAAGGAGTTGTGATCACTAGCTTTACATTATAAGATCCGGTGTTATTATATGAAATACCAGCTGGGTTTTGTAATGTTGAAGAGGTTGTGTTTGCACCAAAAAATGTCCATTGCCATTGTGCATTTGTTACATCACACAATGTACTTAAGTCAGAAAAATTTATTGCTTCTCCTTTACAGATATTCGTTTTACTGGCAGAAAATGCCATTGACATATCATTATCTCCACAGCTGAATCCACATATTTTTGCCACAACAGCATCGTCAATCCCTCCTCCAAACGATTGTTGATAGGCGCCTGCAGTAGTAGGATATGTACTAATGCCATATCCCGTTATGTATACATCATAATTATTAAAGGCAATGTTTCCTCCGACAAAACCTACCGGATTTCCATAAACCACAGGAGATGTAATAGTTCCATCATCGTGACCCGCTCCACCTAAATAGGTGTTGCATAAAGGATAACCATCGATGGTATTTATTTTTGCAATGAAAAGATCTTCTCCGCCAATCCCTCCACCCCCACTAGCAGGTTGATGCGCGCAGTTCCACAATGGCAATCCATTTAAATAAACACCTCCTGAAATATAAACCAGGTCCCTCGCCCTATCAATTGTAACTCCATAAACCTCACAACCGCCTGTTCCTGCATTTCCAAAATATGTAGACCACAACATTGTTCCTGACGAATTAAACTTTGTTATCGTTCCTGCATACGGGGAGAGGGCTTTCGTAGTAGAAAAAGCTCCTACAGAAACAGGAAAATTGGAGGATGTCGTCTGTCCACCAAAAATTATATTACCAATAGCATCACTTGAAATGCCCATGCCTTCTTCTCCAGATGTTCCACCATAATATGTGCTCCAAATTATTGCTCCTGCATTAGTAAATTTCGCCACAAATGCATCAGTGGACACACTCGCGATCGACGTTTGCGCAGCACCTGCTGTAACCGGAAAGTTATTTGACAATGTTCTTCCTACAACCAATACATTTCCAAATACATCAATATCAATATCTGCGGCCCTTTCTTCCAGGGAACCTCCAATATATGTGCTCCACACTCTGGTAGGATTTGGAGTAGCAATATTTATTTTAACTATAAATGCATCTTGTATTCCTCTGAAAGCTGTCTGAAATGCACCTGCTGTTGTAGGAAATCCGCCTGAAGTAAAACCGGTTACAAAGAGATTTCCAGAGCCATCTAATTCTAAACCTGTCGCTTCATCCATACCTGATCCCCCGCAATAACTTGCCCACACACGAACTCCTGAGCCATTGAATTTTGCAATCAATACATCACTTGCACCCCCCAACGCTGGTTGAAAAACGCCCACAGTACTCATAAGTGTTGATCGGGTTGCACCACAAAAATAAATATCGCCAACAGCATCAAACACAACTCCCGTTCCTCTTTCTGCGGTATTGCGGCCATAATAAGTACAAAATACTAATCCTCCATTCGTGTTAAACTTGGCAATGTAAGCATCACAAAGCCCGCCGTACGCAAGTTGAAACACTCCGGCGTTAGTAGGTAAGGATGGAGATGTTGTATATCCCGTTATCACTACATCGCCATTTGTATCAGCGTCAATTCCAAGGCCATGCTCACTACCGCTTCCTCCAAGAAATGTTACCCATGGATCTATTACTAGTGCTACGTTTTTATTATACTCCCCAATAGAAAAACTCAACACATTATTTTCATTCAATACATAACTGGCATCAACACTTTTCACCTCACCATTTATTACCTGGTAAATTTTGGGCATCCATTCTGAAATTATTCCCGTACAGGTTGATATTATTATTTTTCCATTCTCTTGTGTTATTTTATCACTTCCTGTGTATGCGAGTCTTATCTCTGAAGGATCTGCGCCGGGTCGCACAACTAAATCATACTTAAATCCGTTTTCCCTGCTGTAAAAAATTCCATCCACTCCATTATAAATATCCCTATAAGTTACTTTGTTGAAAGCCTTAACCATTGTTACCCCATCCGGGCAATGATCATAATAATAATTGTAATGAAAGGGGGATGCATTTTCCTTTATTACCTGCATATCGGCATTTGTATTGATAAAATCAACATCGACACGCTGTCCAATTAAGTGTGCTTCATTTGCAACAGCAATGTCTTCCAATGTTTCTTCATTTTCAAACACTCCCTCCGTTTTACTTGTAACATAACTAAGTCCTGTTGAGCGTAATAAAATTATAGCCCCCGAATTTTCTGCTGTAAATAAAACATCCGGTCTTTTGTTGCCATCAGCGTCTGCCACCTGGCCCTTATTTTCAATAAATAAATACTGACTTTTTTCCGATGAAAGAGATTGAGCGGTAGAGATTTGACTGTTTACTATGAAGCAAAACAGGATCAATAAAATTTCTCCTGGTACAATTTTTTTTTGCATTTTTATGGGGAACTTCATTTGAAAGTGCAAGAGTTATGTGTTGTCTGTTTGCTTATATGTAAATTTAGATCTAGAAACACTGATAAAACGTTTTAAATAAGTTTTAATTATAATCTCTAACGACAATTATTTTTAAAACAATTCATTATTTACCTATTATTACGCCATTTTGGTCCATTTGGCTATGTTTATTAGTATATAAAAATTCATAATTAATGTTTCTATGAAAGCTTCATCCGATCTGTTTGACCTCATAAAATCGCTAAATAAATCGGAGAAAAGATATATTCAGCTGAATGCCGTCCATGCGGGCGATAAGGATTACATGAAATTATTTGCAGTGATAGACAAGCAAAATGATTATGACGAGGGAATTATAAAAAAGAAACTATCCAAAGAGCGTTTTATAAAAAGACTGCCGGCGGTAAAAAATTATTTGTACGAATTTATTATGAAAAGCCTCGCTTCGTATTACGCCGATCTTTCTGCAGATTCACGTATACGTCATTTTTTAAATTATTCGGAAATATTATTTGACAAAAAACTTTTCGGTCAATCCATTAAAGCACTTTCAAAAGCGAAAAAAATTGCACTGAAATACAATAAAAATATATCTTATTATGATATCCTCCAGGCCGAACAGCAGCTTTTCCAATCTTCGGGAAGGCTAAAGGAGATTGAATTGCACTCGGAAAAATTTTATAGTGAATCAAAAAAAATTCTTGGCGAGGAAAATAATTTTGTTGAATAGAGTTTATACCGATTAAGTTTATTATGCATACTTCACTTTTAATTTCAAAT